>JAAURS010000158.1 GCA_012032135.1 Acaryochloridaceae cyanobacterium RU_4_10
GCTCAAACCAATGAAGAGTTGGAAGTGCGGGTAGAGGAGCGTACCTTTGAACTCACTTTCTAAAAAACGAACAGCTTCTCCAAGAAATTACCGATCGCGAAAAGGCGGAGGCAGCCCTGCGAGACTCTCAGTCAGAACTTCAACTGATGTTTGCGGCAATGATTGACACTGTAATCGTGTTTGACCAAGAAGGGCGCTACCTGCGATACATTCAAGTTCCGTCTCTGACTTATAAGCCTAGATTGAATCGGATTGGTAAAACCGTACACGAGGTTCTTCCCCCTGAAACAGCCCATTTATTCTTTGAAGCTATTCAATGTGCGTTGCAGCAGCGCGAACAGTATCATAATTTTAATACTTATTGTGATGTTCTTCCTTTAAGCCAAACTAGCATCCATGTAGAGTACTACCTCCCTATTCAAGGAAAGCGAGTTTGGTTTGCAGCTTATGTAGCGCCCTTGACTGAAAATACGGTACTGTGGGTCGCGCGGGACATTAGCGATCGCAAGCGATCGGAGCAAGCGATTGAGCTAGCCAAGCAAGAAGCAGAAACTGCAAACCATCATAAAAGCCAGTTTCTCGCTAGGATGAGTCACGAACTCCGCACTCCTCTCAATGTCATTCTGGGCTTTACGCAACTCCTTCAACAACGACGAGACCTTGATGCCAAACAACAGGAATACCTGCAAATCATTAGCCGCAGCGGAGACCACCTCCTGACTCTCATTAACGATGTGTTAGATCTATCCAAAATTGAGGAGGGCGTGACAACCCTCAGCGACGATCGCGTTAATCTAAACTTACTACTGGATTGGGTGTATCAAATGATGCACCTGAAGGCCAGTGCAAAAGGACTAGAGTTAACGTTCGATCTGGCTTCTGACTTACCCTCGACCGTTCGCTTAGATGAAGGAAAACTGCGACAAATCCTGATCAATTTACTCGGTAACGCAATTAAATTTACGCAGATGGGCAGTGTCTCTTTATCCGTATCCGTGGAAGATTCTGCTGAATCAACTGCTCATCCCAATGATGAAAATTTAGAGATCGGCGATGATTCTGAAACACCTTCCAGTGAAGCAACTGCCTTACCTTGCTGGGTGCAGTTTGAAATCTCAGATACGGGTCCAGGCATCGATCCAGCAGCATTGGACTCTATTTTTGAACCTTTTGTGCAGGCGGATGCAGGACTTAAAATTCAACAGGGAACGGGTTTGGGGTTATCTATTTGCCAAGAGTTTGTGTCCCTTATGGGGGGCAGGGGTATCTCCCTTAAGAGCCAACCTGGTGAAGGGTCAACGTTCCAATTTTCCCTGCCCACTCATGCAATTGACCCAGAGCAAGAGTCTTTTCATTCTTCGAGACAGGTTGTTGGACTGCAATCGGGTCAGCCGACTTATCGCATTCTTGTGGTTGACGACCGAGAAGATAGCCGTCATTTTTTGGCAGATTTACTCACGCCTCTCGGGTTCCAGGTTCAGGAAGCTTCGGATGGAGAAGAGGCGATCGTACTCTCGGAAAGCTGGTTCCCCGATTTGATTTGGATGGATATGAATATGCCTGTCTTAGATGGAGTTTCCGCAGCCAAGCACATTAAAGCCTCAGGGCAGCGATCTCCTGTGATTATTGGATTGACGGGTAGTAATTTGGCTGAGGATAGAATGACGGAATTCTCCTGCGATTGTGACGATATCATTCTCAAACCTGTTCGGGCTGAGGCGATCTTTGAGAAAATGGCGCAGTACTTAGGTGTTCGCTATCGCTATCGTCCGGTACAACCCAACAATACGGTCATTTCAAACCCTCAAACATCACTTCTGCTGAGTAAGGAAGAAGCGATCGATGTATTAACAACAATGCCGATGGAGTGGGTAGAACAACTCCATCAAGCCGCGTTGAGAGTGAGTGCAAAACAAAGTTGCGAACTGATCGAACAAATTACGCAGACCCACCCTTCTCTTGCTAGAACCTTAAATCGTTGGGTGGAAGAATATCGTTTTGAAGATCTGGTCTCTGCAACGCAAGGTAGAAAGATGTAAGGGTGCTCTTAATATTTTGCAGTAAAAAGTAACGCTCGATACAAAATTGTAACGCCCAGTCAGTGGTCATCGGGTTGGGAATACGGCTATCATAGTGGCGTTCGCTGCTACAGTTCCACGTTCGATCTAGACAACGACAACAAGAAGGGAATTATGACGCAGATTTCGCCTCGAACCGTTTATCACAATCTCAGGCTGCTAGAACAGGGTGATGTTGCCCGCAGCGCGCAGTATCGCCAACTTGCCCAAGAGGCCCTGGCAGATCCAGAAGTGAGCTTGACCTGGCGACAGGCGATCGCAAATCGGCTCAACCGTGCCAATCATCTTTTAAGAAATGCGGACCGCAACAGAGAATGATAGCTACTAAAACGAGTAGCGATTTTGCTCCATCCCCCATGCCCAAACTTCTCATCGTTGAGTCTCCAGGGAAAATCAAAAAACTCAAAGCAATTCTTGGCTCGGCGTGGGATGTTCGGGCCTCTGTGGGACATATTCGGCAGCTTTCCAATGAGGGGAATCACTCCCTAGGATTTGAGTTTGAAGACAATCCGCCACACATTACCTGTCGTTATATCCCACGGGACGATCGCGCCAAACAAACGATCGCACAACTCAAAACAGCAGCCGAACAGGCCAGTGAAGTGATTTTGGCTTCCGACCCCGATCGAGAAGGAGAAATGATTGCGTGGCATTTGGCCCAAGTGTTGGGACTCAAACAGCCCAAGCGCGTCGTTTATCAAGAAATTACCGATTCGGCAGTGAGATCGGCGATCGCTAATCCCCGCAAAATTGATGAGCGCTTAGTGGCCGCAGGTCGTTGCCGAGATTGTTTGGATAAACTGGTGGGCTATCGAGGTTCGCCGCTGGTTTGGCAGCTCAATAATGGTGCAAAAAGTGTGGGACGCGTGCAATCCGCGACGCTGCATCTGGTGTGCCAACGCGAACGCGAGATTCAAGCCTTTGTCCCTCAAAACTACTGGTCTGTCTTTGTAGATTATGCAGAGGGTTTTCGAGCCTTTTATTTCGGCAGTTCCCAAGAGTCAAAGGACACTGATGAGGATGTGACTGACGATGCAGGGCGGTCTGAAAAAGTGGCAGAATCAACCCGCGTGTTGACAGAAGCAGAAGCTGATCGATTGGTTCAGGTTGCCCGAGAACATCCCCATCGGGTTCAGCAGATTGAAGGCAAACAAGCCTCCAAAAAACCTCCCGCCCCCTTTACCACCTCAACCCTCCAACAAGCCGCTGGATCTCGCCTTAAATTCAGCCCCGATCGCACCATGCAGGTGGCCCAAAAACTTTATGAGGCGGGGCATATTACTTACATGCGGACGGATTCCGTCCAACTCAGCCCAGATTTTTGTGCCGCAGCCCGGACCTGGCTAGAAACCCACGATGCCGACAATGTTCCGAATAAAGTCTCCACCCAGCGCAGCTCAAAAACAGCCCAAGAAGCCCACGAAGCCATTCGTCCGACGGACCTCTCCAAAGCATCCGCTGACCTCAAACAACAACTCTCCCCCGAAGAATTTCAGCTTTACGTCTTGATTTGGATGCGAGCGATCGCCTCACAGTGCAAACCCGCCCAACTTCGTAAAACGCGCATTGTCATTCAGTCTGGCCCCATTCAATGGCAAGCCAAAGGTCAGGTGGTTGTGTTTGTGGGATATGCCAAATATTGGAAAGACCTCAGCGCCGATACCGAACTCCCCAATCTCCAAAGTGGTCAGACTCTCAATCTCACGCAAGCTTCCCACGAACCCAAGCAAACCCAGCCACCCCCACGCTATGCCGAACCCAAACTGGTTCAGCTCATGGAACGCAAAGGCATTGGCCGTCCCTCCACCTATGCCCCTACGATTGCCACGCTAAAACAACGGAACTACGTCCAACTCCTCAAAGATAAACTCCAGCCCACCCCACTCGGTTTGGAGGTGGATGAATTTCTCGGTAAAGTCCTCCCCGACCTTCTGGAATCTGATTTTACGGCACAGATGGAAGCTGAATTAGATGCGATCGCGCAAGGCAAGCAGGAGTGGCAGCGATACTTGATTGGATGGAATCAAACCTACTTCGAACCAGCGTTGGAAAAAGCTTCTGGAAATCTTCCCAAGCCATCAGGGACGTTTGTCTCAACCCGACAACTGGAAAAGTCCCGCACAAAGTGTTTGGGGTGTGGACAGGCACTCTCCAAAGTGCCCACTAAAAAATTAAAAAAAGGATATTTCTTAAAATGCGAACAGGGTTGTAAAGCCGAAGACGGCTCAGATCTCGTGCAGTTTTGGTCCGAACGGGATAAAAAATGGCAGACGCCTTCCTCAAAAGCCGAAACACAAACCACCACTAAACTCACTGAATATCCCTGTCCAGTTTGCGGCAAACCCTTGGAAGAGTATCGCTATCTCAAAGACGGACAACCCAAAGCCCTGTTGCGATGCTCTGAGGCCAAGACTAGGGGAGATCGCAAGCATAAAGATGCCGTGTACTTTTTTGCAAAAGACAAATGGTGGAGTCCCAAGTTAGGCGACTTAAAAACTTGATGGGATAGCTCTAGATATGTTGTTGAGCTTTAGGTGGTTTAGAACCCTCCCCCAAGGGAAATTTGAATTGTTTTAAAACCGCAGTGCCATAGTATCCAGCGAGTTGCATCAGTGCCAGACGAATAAATGTCACGTTAGTGGTCAAGTACCGTTTCCAGAGACGGCGAGGTTCTTGCACTAAGCGATAAAACCATTCCATGCCCATCTCGCGGACCCATTTAGGTGCGTGTTTTTGAATCCCTGCATAGACAGGAAACACCCCACCAATTCCCAACATTACTGCATTCACACGCCCGCTCACCTTGCTCATCCAGTATTCTTGCTTTGGGCAACCCAAGGAAACAAAGACCAAACCTGCGCCGCTATCCTCAATGGTTTGGAGCATGTCATCCTGCTCTTGTTCTGTCAGAGGCCGGAAAGGTAAGGGTTCCATTCCCGCAATCTGAAGGTTAGGGAAATTTGCTGTCAATCTCGCTTTCATCCGGTCCAGGATTTGGCGTTGCGACCCTACAAAAAGACTGGAATATTTGACTTAGAGGCTGACTCGCACAGACTCAACAACAAGTCCATCCCCGCCACCCGATTTTGTCCCTTTGCGCCCAATAACTTGAGCATCCAAACCAAAGGCATTCCATCAGGGGTTACTAAATCTGCTTGTTTGAGAACCGAGGCAAATTCAGGGTGCCAATGGGCCTCAACTGTCATATGGACGTTGGCTACGCACACAAAGCGACTGAGTTTTTGTTTTGCCCACTCACAAATTAAATCGGTTTGGGCATCGAAAGGGAGGGCAGTAACAGGAGCACCAATAACGGTTTTAGCGAGTTTGTTTTTCATAGTCTCACACAGCGAACCCGATGGAGCTATCATCTGGGACTTTGGGGGCAGGAACGGTGATGCATGTAGCCCACAATAGTGATATTTGGCGCGCATGTCTGTGATCTAAATCAATTGCCGAGATCCCTATCTCAGTATTGAGATAGTTTTATACATTCAGATAACCATTTTTGATGGCCATCGCAAATCCTATTTTTACCATTTCAGTAAATTAAATTGCTCCATATCCACTGTATCTCGGTTGCGGTAAATGGAGAGGATAATCGCTAGTCCCACTGCGGCTTCTGCGGCAGCCACTGTGATGACAAAGACAGTAAAAACTTGACCGTTTAAGGATTGACGGTCCAGAAAATTAGAAAAGGCAATCAAGTTTAAGTTGACGGCGTTCAAGAGCAGTTCAATAGACATCAAAACCCGAACCGCATTCCGACTGGTCACCAGTCCGTAAATTCCAATACAAAAAAGCGCGGCAGCGACGATTAAAAAGAATTCGAGGGGCATAGATTTATTCAAAATAACGTCAAATTAAGCAACTATTATGCCACGGGTTCCCGAGGGCGCTCGGGCAATTCTAAAACAGGGGCTGGCGTTTCGCCTACGATCGCTGTTTCCTCACCCATAATCGTTTCTTTACGGGCTAAGACGACTGCGCCAATCAGGGCCATCAAGAGTAAAACGGAAGCCAATTCAAAGGGCAGTAAAAAGTCACTGAAGAAATGTTCGCCCATGACTTCAATGGGTAGGCTGGGCAGGGGCACGGATAGGTCAATCTTCCAATCTGTCCGCAATAGCATGGTGGTCAATAATGCAAATAACCCAGCGGAGACAAAAGCGGCGGCGGCTTTACGAATCCAGCGCCCAGCAACGGGAACGTAGTCTTCTTTCTTGTTGACCAACATGATGGCAAACAAAATTAAAACGTTGACGGCTCCAACGTAGATTAAGATCTGGGCCGCTGCAACAAAATCCGCGTTTTGCAAAACATAGAGGCCAGCAATGCTCATAAAAACCGCGCCCAGCAAAAATGCCGAGTAAACGATTTTCTCGAACAGTACCACCCCTAAGGCCGCACCAATCATCATGACGGCCAACACAATAAACGAAACAAACTGGACACCTTCACCCAAATTCACGACAGACACTCCTCCTTAAGATGCCGACCCAGAGGACGACGGTGTATTTTCTTTGGCAATTTCTTCTGGTCGTTGACCCGCGCGTTGGCGATCGCTGGGCAAGTCATGGCCGTCTATTACCCCTTCGGGTAAATACGCGAACTCCCGAATGGGCGTCACCATCGGATCGTCGGTGACCTTATAGGGCAAGCGACCCATCGCGACGCTATCAAAGTTCAATTCGTGGCGATCGAAGGTCGATAGCTCGTACTCTTCTGTCACCGATAGGCAATTAGTGGGACAATACTCCACGCAGTTGGCGCAGAAAATACAAACTCCAAAGTCAATGCTGTAGTGCTTGAGTTGTTTTTTCTTAAGTTCCTTATTGAATTCCCAATCCACCACTGGCAGATTGATGGGGCAAACTCTCACGCACACTTCGCAGGAAATACATTTATCAAACTCAAAGTGGATGCGCCCGCGAAACCGCTCGGAGGGGATGAGCTTTTCGTAAGGGTACTGCACGGTAATGGGGCGGCGGCGCATGTGGTCAAAGGTGACGGACAACCCTTGGCCAATATACTTTGCAGCCTGCACGCTCTCTTTGGCGTAGTCGCCGACCTTATTCAAGAACTTCAGCATTCTAGATTTCCTTCAGGTTGAGGTTCGGTAAAGATACAAGTGCAAAGCAAAATTCATTTAACCGCCAAAGGCGAAGGGAAACGCCAGTTTTAATCCAGCGGTTACTAATAGGTTAACCAAACCGACGGGCAAGAGAAACTTCCAACCTAAATCTAAGAGCTGGTCAATACGGACCCGTGGAACGGTCCAGCGCATTAAAATCGCCAGGAATAAGAAGAAATACGCCTTCAGCAAGGTCATTGTGATGCCCAAGGAAGCGGTGGCTACTTGCAAAATGGGGTTGTCGGGGCTGATGTGCAGCAACTTTGCCAACTGCTCGATGGGAATGGGGAAATCCCACCCCCCAAAGTACAGTACGGCGACCAGCAAAGACGAAAGCACTAGGTTGACGTAAGACCCTAAATAAAACAGAGCAAACTTCATCCCAGAGTATTCCGTTTGATACCCCGCCACAATTTCTTCTTCTGCTTCCGGTAAGTCAAAGGGAATCCGTTCGCATTCCGCTAGAGCCGATACCCAAAATAAAAGCAATCCAATCGGCTGCCGCCAAACATTCCACCCTAAAATGCCATAGCCCGACTGTTGTTCGACAATATCCACGGTACTGAGGCTGTTGGACATCATTGCGATCGCCAATACGGCTAAGGCCAGGGGAATTTCATAGCTAATGGATTGTGCCGCAGCCCGCAACCCACCTAAGAGGGAATATTTGTTGTTAGAGGAGTAACCGGACATTAATAAGCCAATGGGGACAATGCTAGACAGCGAAATCCACAAAAAGATCCCAATTCCCACATTGGACACCAGCAGGTTTTCCCCAAAGGGCACAATCAAGTAAGACAAGAAAACAGGAATAACGACGATGGCAGGTCCAAGGGTAAATAACCAGGGATCTGAATTGGCCGGAACGACGTCTTCTTTAAAAATCAGCTTGATGCCATCGGCCACGGGGGCCAAAATGCCCAACGGTCCAATAAACTCTGGTCCAATACGCTGTTGGGCTGCTGCTGAAATTTTTCGTTCTAGCCAGACGGACACTAACACCCCCACGGTTGCCCCAAAGATCATGAGCAACATGGGCACTGGCATCCAAATTGCCTTGGCGGCTCCACTTGGAATGTTAAAGCTCGTCAGTGTTTCAGTAAAGCGTTGTTGAAGGTCAATCCCTGGGTTCATTTTTCTTGGCTTTGTCCGACGGAATTTGCAAGGTTTTGCCCCTAACAGTATATCTGTGCGCGCTCATTCCTAACGGGATCTAGGATTGAATTTCCTTCTAGGATCTATGAATCAAAGTAGGGGAATTGATGGTTTCTATCATCCTCGGCGTTTTTCAATATCAACGAACGGTTGATGGTGCGATCCCACATACACCTGGGTGGGACGGTAGATGCGATTGGCTTCGAGTTGTTCTTTCCAATGGGCCAGCCATCCTGCCACGCGGGCGATCGCAAAAATAGGCGTGAATAAATCCGTTGGAATTCCCATGCGGCGATAAATTAACCCCGAGTAAAAATCGACGTTGGGATAAATCCCGCGATGACCCAGCTTGTCCGCTAAGACTTTTTCGAGTTCGCAGGCAATATCGTAATAGGGGTCGCTGCCATAGCGTTCTACTAGGTCTTCAACGAGCTTCTGCAAAATGGTGGCCCGTGGATCCTTAACTTTATAAACCCGATGGCCAAAGCCCATAAACTTCGCTTTCCGTGCCAAGCGCTCCTCCACGAAAGCAGGCACATTTTGGACAGAGCCAATCTTTGCCAACATATCTACCACCTCTTCATTGGCCCCGCCGTGGAGCGGTCCGCCTAGCGTGCCTACGGCGGAGGCTACGATCGCATAGGGGTCAGTCAAGGTTGAAGCTGTTACCCGCGCTGAAAAGGTGGAGGCATTCATGGTGTGCTCAGCGTGGAGAATGAGGCAGACATCAAAGAGATGAGAGAAAAAGAATCGGGTTGTTGCTCGTCAAGCATGTATAGGAAATTAGCCGAATAGTCCAACTCATCACAGGGGGTAACCGGATCGTTCCCTTTGCGGATATTTTGAAAGGCTGCCACCATTGTGGGGATTTTAGCCAGCAGCCGTACCACTGCTGCACGGATATAGTCTGGATTGTCTAGATCGCGTCGTGAATGAAACAGCCCTAGGGCTGCTGCTGATGCCTGAAGTGCATCCATCGGGCGACCGCTTTCTGGGAAACATTTCATCATGTCCCGAATGCGATATTTCACCCGTCGATGGTAGGTGATTTCACGCTCAAAGATCGCGAGTTCTTTACGGCTGGGCAGTTGGCCCCAGATCAGCAAATAGGCGGTTTCTAGAAAACTGCTGTGTTGGGCCAGTTCTTTGATCGCAATACCGCGATACTCTAGCAGTCCTTCTTGACCGTTGACGTAGCTAATCTGAGACTGAGCTGCTGGAACGCCTTCTAATCCGGGTTGGTATTCGCAAACTGTCATCGTGAGGCTCCGCAAAAGTTCTCTAGGCCAAACAGATCTCCTGGACTGGAGCGTTGCCTTATTCTCTTTTTACGACAAAATCAGAAATCTTGGCGGTGTCAACCAAAACAAACTGGAGTTTCCAATCGGATCGGTTGGGTTGGGAATGTCAATGCCAATCATGCCTGCTTTCTTGAGGGTAATGGCTCCCTTTGCCTCTCCCCACACTAACAATTCGGCCCATTGGCTTAAGTCTGGCTCGTGTCCCACTAAGGCCAAGGTTTTACGGTCTAAGGTCTGGACCTGGTCTAGCCAATTGCGAAAGGAACCCATCGGAGCTAAGAATTTACTGACAGTCAATTGAGGAGCCAAATCTGCTTCTAAGAGAATTTCAGCAGTTTGATGAGCGCGAACCAGGGGACTGGTTGAGATTTCATCGAACTGGAGGTTGAGTTCTTTGAGCCGTTGGGCGATCGCTTGGGTTTTCTGACGGCCTTTTTCTGTGAGCGGGCGATCTTCATCCCGTTCGTAGTCTTGAGGGTCTGCGGCAATGCCGTGGCGAATCAAATAGACCTGTATGGGCATAAAGAGTGTCTCAATGATTACGTCCAATCTTCGCGCTTATTGGAGCGCACAGTATAGATAGGACCGCGTTCGTGGATGGCCCGTGTTTTCTCAAAAAGGGTTTCTTCGGTGAGTTTCCAGCGTTTGAGTGTTTTTTCAAGATCGGCTTGAATGTCACGACCGCCTGGAAATCCGCGATAGCGAATGGTCAGTCGTGCGAGTTCGGCTAGGTTGAAGTCTGTTGGATCTTGGGTCAGGAGTTGGTTGACCACTTGGCGATCGGAACTCCATTGGGGATGCTGTTGCTCTTTGGATTGTTTTTGGGTTGCGTCAGCCATATTTATTATTTGCCAATTTCATAGAAGGCATAGATCTTAAGCTTAACGAAACGATGACGCACCCATTA
>JAAURS010000002.1 GCA_012032135.1 Acaryochloridaceae cyanobacterium RU_4_10
TGCGGGTATCGCCATCTGGGGTATGGACGGTTCGATGACCGTGCCAGGATTGTTTGTCGGTCGCAAACAGCACCATGCGGTTGAATAGGGGGGCGATCGCACGGATTCATTCATAGCTGATGTCCAAAGCTCTAAGTGACCGCCTTTTTCTTCTGTCCAATCAGGATTTAAGTATAAAAGTAAGTTGAGCCTTCGATACCAAGGGTGAACGGGATGGGAACTGTTATCAATGTGTATGTTCAAGAAACTACTATCTGCCCCCTGAGCTAGTCCTGCTGCATAAAGCTGGCAATCCGGCAAGAGATCTGGAATATCTGTAATTTGAGCAACAATATCCAGAAGGCGTCGAGAATGAAGATGTTTGAAGACAATTTCCTGAAAGATAGGATGAAATTTGCTCAAGTCAGGATCTTGTGCTTTGTATTGCCGAAAATCTTTGAGTTTATCCATCTCTCCCATTTTGGGAAAGACCTGGAAAGCAGTTTTGGCAAAGTCTTCATCTAAAAAATTATCAATAATCAGGTGCCGATGCGGTTTAGCCTCAGCGAAGCGTTTGCGATATTTCTCAATCTGAGTTTCTAAAAAATTGTAATTGAGCATTCCACTCTCCTTGGTAGCAGCAATATCTCCCGAGGGGCTATCCCACAATTGCTTCGATTCGCAGACGCTCCATATTTCCCACGCGGCTGTGAATATTTTGTGAACGCGATGTTGGAAGGCTAGCGTAGGGCCGTTGAACCCACAGAAGCATAGATATTGGAGAGGGTTTGGGCGATCGCACCCCAGGAATACCGCTCCTGCGCTAAGCGTTGCCCATTATCCCCAAGGCGTCTGCGTTCCTCAGGTGCGTGTAGCAATTGCACAATTCCTGCCACCAAGGTATCTAATTCACCTTCAATGACCAAACCTGCTTGACTGTCGGCAATATCCGGTGAAATTTGAACTCCTGGCGTGACAACCACAGGTAGACCCGCAGCCATTGCCTCTGCTACGGCAACCCCAAAGTTCTCCGCATAGGATGGCAGCACGAATAGATCGGCCCCTTGCAATAGCAATGTTTTATCTGCTCCTGTCACAAAGCCCGTAAATGTGACACGCGAGGTTAACCCCAAAGAATCTACTAGATCAGTTAGTTCCTCAAGATATTGTTCGTCGCCAGAGCCTGCCAGGATGAGGTGACAGTCCAGTGCCTGAAGGCTTAACTGATACAATACCTGTAAGAGTAATTCAGGTCGTTTTTTGGGATGAATCCGAGACAGGAACAGAAGGATAGGTGTCTCAGATGGGATTTTGTAAAGTGCGTGGAGTTGTTGCTTGGCATCGGCTTGGGGGTGGGGGAGATCGACACCTAAGGGCAAGGTAAAGGTTTGGGTTTGAATGCCAAAATGCCGCACATCTTCGGCTTCTCCGTCTGAGGTGCAATGAATGGCAGCAGCACAGTTCAAGTTCTGCTGCTCGATCAAAAGGCTATACAGACGCTTTTTAAGCTGACTCTGGGCCAATGCCCACGGGGAAAGCTGGCCGATCGTCCGCACAATGTAGGGGATTTTCTGCCATCGGGCGATCGCACCCGCACAGGTGGAAGCATAGGAAAAAAGGTAGTGCGTTTCAACAAGATCGTAGTTTCTCAGGTGTTGCCAAAGCCATTTTGTTAGATCGGGCGAAAAAATAAAGGCTTTATCCTTTCCGACCGAAAAGCTATCTTGTTTAGGGGTTGGAAATTGAGGAAAAAACCAGACCGGAACTCCCTCATACTCGATCCGTCGGTCAAACGGTATATCAAGCACCGTTGAACCAGCGTTATTAGTTGTGGCGATTTCCGCATCGACTCCGTGCGATCGCAATGCTCTGACCATGGCGAAAATGGCATGACTAGGACCGCCGCGCACCGACGCAACTGCTGGAATGACGTGAAGTACTTTCATTCTTAGGTCTTTTGCCACTTGCAATCAGAATATTGAGATCCCCCAAGTTTTAGCAGGGTGGCATTGGCACGATCGACATTCGGCAAACTATCCTGCTATGTTGTATTTTCTTCACAAAGCTGTGAATTTTTTGTGAATACGAATTGTTGCTGGTATTAAGTCGTGCGGCTGCGGGTAAGGTTGCGCACTTGGGATTTAAAGAACGCAAACCCCAACGCAATCCTGGTTAAAATACCCCCAGTCAGCCCATAGACTTGATTTTTAGAAAGAAAACACAGCTCGCAATGTACCCGTAACAATAGTACTATTACTACTCTGGTTTGCAGGATTGGTAATCACTTGCAGGATTGGGGTGATTCGCAAATTTTCACTAATCGGAATATTATAAAATGCCTCAAAGTTAGTTTGACTAGCATTGCCGACTTCTTTTAGTAGGAACGGTTGAGCGATCCCAATTCCCGCCAGATCGCTTTTGGTGAATAAATCTTGGAATGCGATGCCAGCCGACCAATATTGGGGACGAATATCGCCAAGGATTGTATTGGGATAAAAGCCATAACCATAACGGACAAATAAGCCGACTTGAGGAGAAATTGCCACTTCTATGTTGACTCCGAATACTTGAAATTTGCTCCCGAGCAGTTCGCCACCGCTGTATTGTAAGCGCATTGCGATCGTTGTCGTGGATACTATCTCCTCCATGAACCTGACCCGTAATTATTTTTTGCCTTCCAAGAATGTGGGTTTAAGATCTGAAGGTTGCTGAATATCTATCGACTGGATTGGTTTGTTTGCTCGAACGGGAGTTAATTGGAGACCATTGAAAATAACAGATGCAATCGGGAAAGCGATTCTCATTCCGAAGTTCCACTCAAGCTTAAGTTTAGACAGCGCGAGAACGAGTTAAACTACGCACCTGAGACTTGAAAACGGCAAATCCCAAAGCAATGATAACTAGAATGCCGCCAGTGAGAGCGTAGGTGCCACTTAAGCCCATTGTTTTGGTGAGCGGCTGGGTCACGATCGGCGATAAAAATTGCCCCAAAAACATCGCTGTCGAAAGGCCGCCCAATGCTCTACCTCGTAGGTTGTCAGGAACCGCAGAACTAAGCCACACTGACATATTCGGCATGATAATTCCTGACCCTATCCCTGAAATTGCTAATCCGACGAGCACCTGTGCCCAGTTTGATGATTGGCCGATTAACAGATAGCCAATCCCCATCAATCCGAAGATAATTGGTAGAAAAGTGACAAATTCCAGCCGTTGTTTGAGCTTGCCATAGGTGACAGAGCGATCGCCGCAAATAACGTGCTAAGCGCAATTGCCATCCCACTTTGAGAAGGCAAAGCTTTGACTAAATCATCGAGAAAAAAGGGTAATTGTACGGGAATTAGATAAAAAGCAATTTGACTGAGCGTTGTCAATCCATACACGATTATCATCACGCCGATAGGTATAGATTGACCGATTAAATCGGTTCCAAATCCTAAATTCGGCTGAGCAGTATTGCTCCGATCGGGTTCGACAATAAATGCAAAAACTAATAACGCGATCGGCCATGCCAGCAGGTAAATACCAAAGGGATAATGCCAATTTTGTTGAGCGAGTGCGCCGCCCAGTGTCAGGAATACCACGCCCCCCAACCCCATAAATCCCGCCTGTAATCCCATAAATGCCGCCCGTGCGGGGCCGCCATAATAATCGGCAATTAGGGTAGTCGCACTCACCATCACTCCAGCAACAGCAAAGCCGAGTAATGCTCTTCCGACTAGAATTGCGGGTAAATTGTCTAAGAATAGACCAGAACTGCCTGCAAAACCGTACAAGATAGCAGTAATGAGTAACAGCGGTTTGCGTCCGAACCGATCGACGATAATCCCTGCGATCGGCGAACCCATGACGATAAATAATGCGGGTAATGTGATTACTAATTTAACCAGAGTTGTCCGAAGATCGGGGTCGGCGATCGCACTTTCAAATTGTTGTTTCATCGCTGGGAGTGATGGTGAAACGGTGGCACCAGCCATCACCGTCAGGCTACTGGCGAGTAACAGCGTTAATTTAGTCGTCCAAGAATTTGGATTTTGCATTGGTTAAGACATCTGAGATTTTTGTGTTGCCGGGGGGATCTATTTCTGCCAACGCTGGGTCGCTGTCGCAATTCTCTGGCCGTATAGTTCGCAAGATAGTCGATCGCCTGCATCGAGTTCTACCGTTTTTGTCCCCGTAAAATCAGGCACAGCTTGTCCCATCACCCCAGTATAAGAACCCAATCGATTGACCCCACTGGGTTGAGACATTTCACCCGCACCCACCCAAATCATTGAATGTTGGGCAGCATTAATTGCCAAATAAATCAGCGTTCCTTGCTTATCACCACTCAGACCGCCAGAATGAGTGAAACCACCCGCAATTTTATCTTTCCAAAGCTGTTGTGCCCAGGCACTGCTGGCACCATCTACAAATGCTTTGAATTGAGCGGCAACGCCACCCATATAAGTTGGCGAACCAAACACGATCGCATCGGCACTATTCAAAGTAGCCATCATTGCTTCATCTTTCCAGCGACCATTGATGATTTGTTCGCCAGTAATGCGGAGTAATTTGGCTTTTGTGTCGGGAATTATTTGAGTACCTGTGGCGATCGCCTCTGCCATCAGATGGGTGTGTCCTGTTCCAGAAAAGTAGCCAATTGCAATATTTATCATAACTTTCATTTCAATTGAATCGGATTATCGATAGAATAACTACAAAATGCCACCATTGACTTGTAGATTTTGTCCGGTCATCCAGTGAGCGTCATTACCGACTAAAAATGCCACCACATCAGCAATGTCTGCGGGTTGTCCCAAGCGTCCGAGGGGGGTTTGTTGAATGAGATGGTCGATCGCCGATTGTGGCAAAATCAATCCATCAGTTTCAGTAACGCCGGGAGATACTACATTCACAGTCACCTGACGCTGCCCGATCTCTTTAGCCAATGCGAAAGCAAATTGTTCGCCTGCTGCTTTACTGGCTGCATACAAGCCACCCGTAATTCGAGGCTGTTTGGTAGCTCCAGTGGAAAACTGGACGATCCGTCCGCCATCTTTGACGCAATTAGCGGCTGCTTGCAACATATACACGGCACCTTTAACGTTCACTGAAAATACTTTGTCAACATCTTCATCGGTTAGCTCGGTATGAAGTTTATAAGCTGCTGCACCTGCTACATTTATGACAATATCGACTACTCCCAACTGCTTCTCTGTTTCGTTAAATAATCGGGTCACATCGGCTTTGTTGGCTACACTACCTTGGATGGCAATCGCTCGTCCGCCGTTGGTAATAATTTCCTTCACTACAGCTTCGGCTTTGTCTGGCGAAGCAACATAGTTAACTGCTACGGCTGCTCCATCTCGTCCTAATCGCAAGGCGATCTCTTTACCAATTCCCCGCGATGAAGCGGTAACGATCGCTACTTTTCCAGTTAATGCTGTCATTGTTTTCATCCTCGGTAGAGTTTGTTTGCGCTGATGTTGTCATCATTCGAGCACTGCTATTCAATCAACAAGTTTTAAATCGCCAATGGTCCGATCCTCCTGATTCTTTGGCGACACCAATAACCCCCAACTCGCAAAGGTTAGTGCTGCGATCGCCAATCCTGTTCTAAGCCAGTGCCAAGTTGCCCAAGTATGGATAGCATTGCCAATTTGAGGAAGTGCGATCGCTCGAGTTAAAAATTCGGCATTGGCTCCGGCAAAGTAGATCGGATAGGTAATGGTGCAAGCAAAAATGAAAATCAAGCTCAGTCCTAAAGGGATTCGGCTCGTTGGTCGCAGTTTCCAAGCAGTGCCGAAGGCGGCGATCGTGAGCAGTAAAGCGACTATATTCAATGGCACCATTAAGGCTGGAAAACGAAAAAATGATCGTTCATCCAATTGAGAAAAACATCTGGCTGCACTGCTTGCCAAAATCTGACGACTACAAAAGCAATGAATAGGAAGGCTCCAGAGAAGAGACTGAGAGCAATCACAGACAATAGATTTAGGATTCTGGAAAGATTTATCATCATGTCAATCTCATCTAAAGTAGAGTACGTTCTGGCTCAGAAAGCGTGACTTGGACAGTAATTTTGCCGTCATTAAGAAGCCACGGACGAATCGTAAAAGTCCTTGCACCACTTCGATGCATCGGATCGGCTTGAGCAATTTGATGTGCTTCCTCAACTGAATGTGCGCGGTAGATTAGCAATCCATCGCCTTCAAAATATTGACCATCATCTGTCCAAAGTGGGCCTGCACCAAACAAAGTATTTTTATTTTCCAGTTCACATAAATAAGCTCGATGATCTGGCAGATTTTGTTTGACAGCATCTAGGCTTTGGGCAATGGAGGTTACGACATAAAGCTGCATACGCAAAGATGGAGCAGATGTTTCAATAATTTTGGCAGATTCAACGCGATCGCCCATGATTATTTCTCCTTAATTGACCAAATGGTTGTAACTCGATTTTGCTTGCTCTAGTCGATCAAGCAGCAATTGTTGGGAGCACATGCTGGAAGAGGACTTGAATCAATTGGCTACCCGCAGGCGTACTCCAATCCTGTGCTAATTCAGCAATAATCGAATCCGTTGCAGTCAAAATCGTTCCAGCATTTTCCATCCGGTGGCGAGATACTTCTTCGGCAAGTTCGGAAGGAGATCCGCAAGCATCCATCACAGCTTGGACGGTATAGCCAGCAGCGATCGCACTCAGAGCTGGATAAACCACACAAACACTGGTTGTCACCCCAGCCATAATCAGATTTTTCTTGCCTGTCGCGGCAACGGCTGCGCTGAAGTTGGGATCGTTCCAGGCATTGACAATCCCTGCTCGCTGAATACGCGCCTCAAATGCTTCGGGTAGAATTTCTTGCAACTCAGGCAGTAAAGAACCTTGGACGTTGGTTTCCTGACTGCTCGTGAGCACAACGGGCATGTTCAGGATTTTGGCGGTTTTGGCGAGGGCGATCGCATTTTGCTTCACTACTTCGTAGGGAATATTTTTGACCAACTGCATTGTGCCGACTTGGTGATCGATTAAGAGGAGAGCAGAATCTTGGGATGTAAAAATAGTCATTGCGTTTGTCTCCTATTTGTTTAAAGTCGGTTGACATTACCTCGAACTTCAATGTATTGATTATCTAGCTGAAGCCTTCAATATGACAAGTACGTACAAAAAAATGCTATACATACAAAAATGTGCGTAAGGGAAATAGTTTATGAATTCATCGAGTCAAGGTAATCCTCCGACCAATATTCTGGATTTCCACCCCCATCTGCGCCAAACCCTAGATTTGGTAGCGGATAAATGGGTAGTAGCAGTGTTATATATTTTGTCTAGCGGAACGAAGCGTTATGGCGAGTTGCAGCGCGAAATCGGCGACATTTCGCAGCGGATGTTAACTCGAACGTTGCGCGATTTAGAACGTAATGGGCTCGTCCAACGTAAGGTGTATCCAGTAGTACCGCCAATGGTGGAGTATTCTTTGACAATCTTAGGAGAAACGATCAATGGAGTCCTCAAGTCGGTTTGCGAGTGGTCAACCGAGAATTTCGATGCCGTGGAAGCAGCGAGAGCTGAGTACGATCGCTCTCAAGGTCGTCAATGATTCTGCAATTTCATTTGGAAACCACTTCTAGAGGGGGCGTAAACATCTTTTTCACGGCACCGCAGATCGGACAATGCCAGTCATCTGGAATATCTTCAAATGCCGTACCGGGAGCAATACCAGAATCTGGATCGCCTGCCGCAGGGTCGTAAATCACGCTGCACTGTTTGCAGATCCACTTTTGGGTTGCTTGCTTTTCAGGGGCAATGCCGCCATTGAGAACCGTAAGCGCCTCAGTATAGAGATCGGCATGATGATGTTCGATAGGCGTTAGGAGTCCAAATCGATGGGCAGCTTGGCGAAAGGTTCGCGCATGGGTCGCAGATTCTTCGCTTTGGGCTTGGAATTCTGCTGCTGCCGCTCGATCGCGCTCTGCGATCGCCATTTCGGTAAACTCAGGATACATGGTGGTGTATTCGTAGGTTTCACCCTCGATCGCTAGGGCTAAACATTGGGCAACGATCGCTTTTTTCTGTGCTTCAGAGAGTGCTACGGGGTCTGCGATAACCAGTTCGGGATGCAGTAGGGTGAAATGGGCAAAAGCGTGGGCAGTCTCCTGCTCAGCGGTTTCTTTAAAGAGTTTGGCAATGTCAGTAAAACCTAACTTGCGCGTAACATCTGCAAAAAAGAGATACTTGCGGTTGGCGATCGCTTCGCCACTAAAGGCAGTAACTAGATTCTGAAATGTTGTAGCTTTGGATAAGTCCATTGGATGCCTCTTATAGACAAGAATACTTTGTAACCAGTTGAGTGTTTATCGGCTAAGGGTTTGAGGCTGCAATGAATGCTTTCTGATTTTAGACATTACTGTTATAGGCAAATCTAGATGCCCCTGTCTTGACGCTTCTTGGGCTTTTTTATCTAAAGTTGGGGAATCTTGAAAAAATCAGATAATGTTCTAAAAAAGCTGCTGCATAATGGCAATATCTCGATATGCTCGGCAAGGAAAGCCCTCTAAGGTTAAACGTATGATCCAAGATCCCTTAACCGCTTCTTTACCTTCCTTTGATCGGCAAGATGACATTTGCCATCCTTTAGTCCTATTTAAGGAGGAATGGGCTGTTCATGGTGAAATTACTCTGCATTCAGGTGGGCTGATCGTTCGACATGACATAGAGCCACCAGATGAGGTTGAAACGCCTGGAGTCACGCATAATATGCTGATGATGGTCTTAAATAAAGCCTCTCGGCAAGTTCATCGATTCAGTGGAAGTCAATACGATGGACCGCAACAGCCTGGAAATTTTGGGCTATTACCAGCAGGAGAATCTGCATTTTTTCATTGGGAAAGTACCGATGAAGTAATCTGTTTTATGACAGAACCGCAGTTTCTTCAAAAAACGGCCATAGAAAATGATTGTCTCAACTCTGACGAGCTAGAACTTCAACCCATTCTGATGGCAATGGATCCTCAGATACATGCCCTAGCGCTCCAGTTCAAACAGGAAATGCAGAACAATGCTCTCGGCGGACAGATGTATAGCGAATCCTTAGCAAATGTTTTTGCTATTCACCTACTGCGAAACTACTGCACGACTGCGCCTATTTTGCGGACGTATGCAGGAGGGCTATCGACAAAACGATTAAAGCAGACGATCGCTTATATCCAAGCTCATCTCCATGAAAAACTGAGTCTAGATGCGATCGCTGCTGAACTAAATCTAAGCATTTACTATTTCTGCGAACTCTTTACCCAGTCAATGGGTATACCGCCTTATAAATATGTTTTGCAACAGCGAGTCGAACGGGCAAAGCAACTGCTAAAACAATCCCAAAAGCCACTTGCCGAGATTGCCTTAGACTGCGGGTTTGCCAGTCAGTCTCACCTGAATCGCCACTTCCACAAACTAGCGGGCGTTACGCCTAAAAAATACCGCGATCGTTAATCTCATCAACCGATTACTTAGCTGCTAACCAAGATAATTGGGCTATGCTTTTTAAGCTATCCAAGGCCCCCATCCCGCTAGAAGCATCGATCGCCCTAGCATCAGGGGATTTTTCGAGCCTCGGCAAACAGCCTTGCACCAGCCGCCTTACGCCAAAGGTTGGTTTGCATTGCTGTGTTGTGGAGTTTGCGCGAGAAGAAAATTGCAACCTTGTGGATTGAGATTCAATCATGTTTTAATGAAAATAGCAGACAAAAACTAACATCCTGACTATAAAATGGGAATCTGAACCTGAACCCAATGCAATCTTTAGAACCCAAACCATTGTTATTAGATGTTCATCGGATCACTCTTCGCGTTACCCATGAAGAGTTTGAGCGGCTAGGTCCTGGAGTCTCCTACCTCGATCGACTGTAATGAAGTCATGCCAGGGTTTATATTAGATATGAGTAGAATTTGGTGATTAGGTTTTGTTGATTGCATGAAATCATATTAAGGTTCCCGAAATCAGATAACTCGAAGCCGCTCGTCACCTGGCATAAACAGGCATTCATGTCCTCATCGGTGCCCGCGATGTAACCAAATTTTATCCTGAAACCTTCTGCAACCAATGCTGAAGAATACTTAGACTCCAACGGCGAGACCAATTTTTTAACGGGATCTTTTTGCGGTTATGTTTAAAATCATGGAGCAGATCTTGCCATTCTCCAGCTAGCCATTGCTCAAAGGGAAAGGCAAAAGGCTGTTTTGGGCGATTTACGACCCAGCTTGGTAACTCAGGTACTGCATCGATCGCGATTTGCTTGCCAGGAGAGAGACGCAGTTGGCTGGGAATACTGGCAATCGCCTCTAATAAAACTCGATCTGCCAGGGGCGTGCGTAGTTCTAGCCCACAGGACATGCTCATGACATCGCTATCGCGCAGGAGTTGGTTGCGCATGTAGCGATTGAGTTCGAGGAAACTGACCTCGTCTTCCAGGGTGGGAAGGTGGGGAAGATGGGTGGGGCGATCGCGGCTCGGCAAAATTGAGTCGCCAACGTACTGCTGGAGTAGCGTACACGCCTCCCAATGAGAAAAAATTCCCCGCACGCATCCGTAAGCTGTTGCTGATGTTGGAGCTTGCTGGAGCCAATCTCCTAATCGTCTGGTGCGGGTTGAGGTGCCCCAACGTTCCAGGCCCATACCTACTGTGCTGCGGATAGCACCTAGTCCCTGAATTTGCTTCCCCAGCCGCACCATTTGCGGCACTTTTTGAAAGGAAAGATACCCACCAAACAGTTCGTCGCCCCCTACCCCCGACAACACCACCCGCGTGCCATCTTTTCGGGCCAGTTGCGAGACGCAAAAACTATTGAACCCATCAATGGTGGGCTGATCGAGGGTCTTTAGAAACTGCGGGAATAGTTCGCGCCCTAGAGTGGCTGTCATCGTGTATTCGGTATGCTCCGTCCCAAAGCGATCGGCAACCTTTTGAGCCACTTCTCCTTCATTCCAGCGCTCCTCCTCAAAGGCGATCGAATAGGTTCGCACATCCTGAGTTTGCGTTTGCCGCGCTAAGGCCACCACTGCCGTCGAATCAATCCCGCCACTGAGAAAAATCCCCACGGGTACATCGCTGATAAAATGATGTTGGATGGAATCGACTAGCGCATCACGGACGATTTGTACCGCCTCTGGTTGGGAAATCGTTGCTGGAGTAAAGTCCATACTCCAGTAACGCTGCTGCGAGAGTTCTCCGGCGTGCCAACGCAGCCAATGTCCTGCTTCCAAACAGTAGATCCCCTCAATTAAGGTGTGGGGCTCCGGCACAGAGCCACTGGTGAGATAGCCATACAATCCATCCACGCTCAGACAGCGGGAAGGAAGTTGTGTGGCCAGAATACTTTTGAGTTCTGAAGCAAAAACCAGGCTGGAGCCAGATTGCCAGTAGTAGAGCGGCTTGATACCGAGGGGATCTCGGGCCAGAAAGCAGGTTTTCTCCAGATCGTCCCAAATGGCAAAGGCAAACATACCCCGCAAAGCTTGCACGCAATTGCTGCCCAGTCTTTGGTAGAGCTTGAGAATGACTTCAGTATCCGTCTGAGAGTGAAAGGTTTCCCCTCGATCGATCTGGATCTGTCGCAACTCTCGGAAATTGTAGATTTCCCCGTTGAAGGTAATCCAGTAGCGCCCATCAGGGGTACACATGGGCTGATGGCCCGCTGAACTGAGATCCAAAATGGCCAGACGGGTATGAGCGATCGCCGCTTGCCGATCGGGTGCAATGAATATCCCGCGATCGTCTGGCCCCCGATGTTGCAGCGCCTGCTGCATCCGTTGGATCGGAATGTCCAGATTCTCTTCACGCCCGTTTTGGGTTAGGATGCCAGCGATTCCACACATCTCAGGCAAAAACCTCCAAAGGCTGAATTAAGTTGGAGAACTGCTGAATCTGATGGGAGAGTGTTTGTTGAAAGCGATCGAAGCCAAATCGGTCAATGACAGCTTGGTGTAGGGCTTCCGGCTGATACATTAAGGGGTTGGGATAGGTTTTTTGGAGAATTTGAATCAGAGTTTGGGCGATCGCGTTACTATCATCCGGGTTAACCAAAGCCCCCAGTGCTCCATGACACAACGCATCTTGAGCGCCATCTCGATCGCCTGCTAAGGTCGGTTTGCCACAAGCCATAGCTTCTAAATAAACAATGCCAAACCCTTCCCCGTGGCTGGGCATGGCGAACACATCGCAAAGATTGTAATAATCGCAAAGTTCAGAATCAGGAATAAGTCCGGCCAAGGTGACGCAGTCTTGAAGCTGATGGCGTGCAATCCATTGTTCCAATCGGGGGCGATCGTCTCCTTGCCCGACCAGGATATAGCGAACATTGGGAATAGCTTGCCGAATCTGTGAAAGTGCTTCTAAAACTTTGTTATATCCTTTGTAGGATTCGTTTTGGCTCAGACGGCTGACGGTCAGGACAACGGGTTGCTCTGGCTGCAATTGATGGCGTTCCAGTAAGTAGGACGGTTTCGCCCCAATCCAAAATCGATCCGTATCAAAGGTGTTGGGCAAGATCGAGACTTTTTCTGGAGAGAGATCTTGTTCTCGGAGCAGGCGATCGCGGGTATATCCACTCACGGCCAGAATCCGATCTGCCTCGTGCAATGCCGCTTTTAGCGCGGGACGTTTGATATCCCAGGCTTCTATCCCGTGGGCGATCGTCCAATAGGGAATTCCTGCCAGTCGTTTTAGCCAATGTGCTGCGATCGTAAAGTTGAGATGGGTGCAGATGACTAAATCAGGGCGTTGGCGTAGCCCGCTACTGAGAATCTGAGTCGCAAAAGCTGGCGATCTTAGGAATAAAGGCCAAGCACCAGCAAAATGGAATTGAGTATCCAAGTCAATTAAAACATCAGAATTCTGTGGCAGGGACGAATCATGCTTCAGAAATACTTCAATATTGAAGCTCAAGGGTAGCGTTTGCAAAGCATTCAGCAAAAAAGAAGAATAGACTTGGATTCCACCTCTAAATTCAAAAATATTAGGCAACCATAGATGAATATTTCGTTTTTTTATCATGGTTTCAACCCAATCAAGCCACTAAGCTCTTGATATCTGCAAGCAAAGGAGAAAATACTGATTCATAATTAAATTTCTGTTCAAATGCAGTTCTGGCAGACACGCACATAGATTTATAGCTCTCAAGATCGCTCAAAATATCAAGCACTGCTGACACGATCGAATGCGGATCGTCGGGATCTGCAAAACGAACCCAAGACTCTCCTGAAAGATAGTCCCGATAGGTTGAAAAATCGCTCACAACCACAGGAAGTCCACAGGCCGCATATTCATAGATTTTGTTACAGGCGCTCGCACAAGCCACTCGATCAAAACTCTTATTCTTATACAGTGCAAAGCCAATACTTGAAGAGAAGGTAGGATCTTGCAAATCTTTATAGGGAAGCACACCTAAATAAGAAAAGCGATTGGATATATTTTCACAATTGACCCAATTCTTTAAATCGTTATAGACATCATCATGAATGAACCCAACAAATCTAATATTAATATGTTTAATTAATTTACTTAGAAGAGATGTTGTAGTAATCATTTCCTTCATAGAGCTTGTCTCTGAGATCCACCCTCTGTAGAACAAGGTTACAAACTTCCAGCGCATTTCAATAATTGACATCCAATTTTCATCTAGAACAAATTGTGAATTTAATGGAAAATTTGGAACAATAATAGGCTGTCTGCTTAAATTCATTTGTGTTTGAAACAAATTTGCCCGATCTCGATCTGGAAATACAACAATGTTAGCTTTATGTATGAATTTTTTCTCTGCTCTCTGGATCCATCCCGTCAATGAATGAAGCGGCTCCATATATTTGCTAATTTCGTGATTTTGATAGATTGTTGGAGCTTTATGAAATGAGAAAAACCGTGACAGATAGGCTGCAACATATCCAAAAGAATCGTAGGCATAGATCAGTGATACATCTTTGAAAAGATCTTTGACATTTACAATAAAATTTATATATTCCCAAAACTTATTCGCGGACGAGGCTTGCATCCGTTCCACAATCGATGAGTATTTTCCTAGCCTAATAACTCGAACGTTGTTGGGATATTCACAATCGATCGGATCGTAATTGCGACCAATCAAAACGACATCAAACTGTGCAGACAAGAGTCGAATCGCGTTGACTGTGGGAGGGTAATAATCGGGATTTGCGTAGATAACTACCCCAATCTTTTTCTTATCCATTGGACTTGTAAAGATAGATAGTCCGAACAGCTTTCAATCTTAAAGTACCAATGTGAATAATTTGTGAATAGGGAGGGCGTGAAAAGTGTCGAAGGTATTTTATTCCTGCCAGCAAAGAATAGTACGGATCTGCTCGACCAATTCTTGGGCTTTAATGGGTTTGGTAATAACGCCTGCTACACCCAAGCTCGTGAATTCCTGGAGTTCGCTCAGTTTTGCTTTTGCCGTCAACAAAATAGTCGGGATGTGTTGAATGACGGTATTAGCCTGTAGTTGTCGAAAGGTTTCAGCCCCATCCATATCGGGCATCATAACGTCTAGAAGAATGGCATTGGGCTGCTCTACTTCTGCTTTAACTAAGCCCTCGCTACCCGAATGGGCTGTTGAGACGTCCCAGCCTCCAGCAGCTTCAAGGGAGAACTGGATAATTTCCCTCACCCCATCATCGTCATCGATGACCAATATTTTTTTGGTTGCCATTCTTCGTCGCCCCTGCTTCTGTGATGGGTAGCACAAAATAAAAGCTACTGCCTTTACCTAAAGCGCTCTCAACCCAAATTCTGCCGCCATGTTGCTCTACAATGCTACGACAAATCGCTAATCCCAAACCCGTCCCTCCTTTTTGCGGGAATCTGAGGCGTCCACTTGTTTAAAGCGCTCAAAAATGCTGTCAAGTTTATCCCCTGGAATTCCTCGTCCTTGGTCTTGAACTTTGAAAATAACTTGACATTCGCAAAAGGGATCGCAGGAGTGGTGAGTGTTCGATCCGCTCTTTCTCTGGGCTTCTTTTTCGACGGTTTCTAGAACTTCAATACTCAACCAAATCGTGGAATTACTGGGGGCAAATTTGATGGCATTACTCAGCAAATTGGTCAAAACCTGGATAATACGTTCTGGATCGGCACACAGTTCAATGGATTGAGGAGAAACAGCCAGTGTCATTCCCGCACGCTTGGCCATCACTTTCATTGTATCGGCGGATTTCTGAAGTAGGTCAGCTGTATTGCAAGGCTGTTTTGATAGCCGCATTTTGCCGGACTCTAAGCGCTCCAAATCCAGAATGTCGTTAACCAGTAACACTAGGCGATCGACGCTTTCGGCGGCAATTTCAATGACGCGCCGTCCCTTATCGGATTGAGCGTCCATGAGTCCGCTGGAGAGCAGATCTAGGGCTCCATGAATAGAAGTTAGAGGGGTGCGCAGTTCGTGGCTGACAATGGAGAGAAATTCATCTTTCATGCGGGCCATGGACTTTTGTTCTGTGATGTCTTCCCCAATGCTCATGGTGCCGATAATCTCGCCTTGAGGATTGTGGAGCACGGTGTTACTCCAGGCAATGACGCGCTCTTCGCCAGATTTAGTCAGAATAGGATTTTCGTAGTGAGGTTGAAAGCTTTGGCTTAAGACGTCTAGGAAACGGTGTTTGACCTGTTGTTGTTGATGTCGGGGCAGGAAGTTTGCAAACCAGTCTTGGCCCATCACTTCTTCCTGAGCGTATCCGCTTAATTCCAGAAAAAAAGGATTTGCATATTCAACTTTTCCTTCAAGATCCAGTCCGATCACAATGAGACTGACCCCTTCTAGCAAAATTCGCCACCGACGCTCTGCCTCTCTCAATGTGGCTTCAATGCGCTTGCGCTCGGTAATATCCCGCTTAACGGCAACAACATGAGTCAGGACACCTGCTCCATTTAAAATGGGGGAGAGCGTCACTTCTTGGTCATAGAGTGTCCCATTTTTATGTCTGCTGACCAAAGAGCCTTGCCAAATCTCTCCCCTAGATACAATCTCAAACATCTTTTGATAAAATTCTGGGCTGTGGCTTCCGCTGCGAAGTAAGGCTGCGGGGGTTTTACCCAAAACTTCTTGCTGCGCGTACCCCGTAATGGTTTCAAAGGCTTTGTTGACGTAGAGGTATCGGGCGTCATCATCGGTAATTTCAATGGCATCGGCAACATTGTCTAGGGCTTTTGCCTGTAAAGCAATGTGGGCGGTGGAGTGCTGCAAGTTTTCAGCCATCTGGTTAAAGGCGATCGCCAATATACCCAACTCTTTATTACTCATTGAGGGTTCGATTTGGGTCCCCAGATCGCCTTTACCCAACCTCAGTGCGCCTGTTTTTAGATTCTCAATATCTTTCAGCAACGATCTGGAGATTAGAAATGCGATCGCCATTGCCAGGACAAAAGCCAGCAATGCAATGAGATAGATACCTTGCCTGTATCCACTAATAGTTGAGTACAGGAGATCTTTTCTGTCTTTGAGTTCATCATATTCATGGTTGAGTGCCTTTTGAATGATGTCATTGAATTTTTCATTGGCCTTCTCAAGATTTATTTGAATCAAAATAATACTAGAATCAGATCCACCCTTTTTGACAAGGTCAAGAAGATTTTCGGATGTCTTTATGACCTGATGACTTGAAGTTTTTAGTTCTCGTAAATATTCTTTTTCTTCAGGAAAATATTCAAGAACTAATTTTTCGTATTTATTTAATGCAATTCGATAGTTATCCTTGTCAGAATTCCATTCGTCAACTTTTTTATCTAGTTCATTTTTTCTTTTTTTAATACTTAAATAATCAGCAACAGACTTATGTTTTTTTAAATATTCGTGCTCTACAAAGATGATTTCATTGGTGTATATAACCACGCTACCAACGGCACTTCGCAAGCTATTGAGTTCGTTCTGAACTGGAATCGTTTCATTGGCAACTTGATTGAATCCACGTTGAATGTCTTGCGTTGCTTTAACTCCAACGTAAGCTGCTGCTCCTCCCAGAAGCGAAATTAATATGTAACTCAGATATAACTTGTAACAAACTTTCATGGAGTTGCACGGCTCATAACAAGCCAATTGGAAGTTTGAAGATAGACTATTATCCTAGCAATATTTGATTTCGTCCAGCCGATTTTGCTTGATAGAGGATTCGATCTACAGCATTGTAGAGGGTTTGGACATCAACACCCTGTTGGGGATATTGCACGACACCCGCACTAAATGTGACCTGAAATAAAGTTCCATTGAAACTGACGAATTGTTCCTGTCTCAGAGTTTCTAAGACAACGGTGAGACGTTTTGCACCATCCTCTTTAGGAATGCCATATAGACCTAAAACAAACTCCTCTCCCCCCCAGCGAGCCACCACATCTTCAGATCTGAAATTTTGTTTCAGCAATTCTCCCAATCTGCTCAAAACTCGATCGCCAGAGTCGTGGCCGTATTGTTCGTTGATTTGCCTAAAATGATCTAGATCCAGGATCATAAAACACAAACACTGATTTTGACGCTCTGCTAGCCGCAATAATCGACTCAGCTCTTGGATGGATTTACGTCGATTGGTTACCCCTGTGAGTCCATCCGTCTCAGCCAGCTTGCGAAGAATCCGAGTTCGGTCTAAACGATTTAAAATTCGAGCCACGAGTTCTGGACCCGCAATCGGTTTATTGACAAAGTCATCCGCGCCAGCGCTAAAAACCTGATAGATGGTATCTGCATCCGTATGAGCAGATAAAAACAAAATGGGAAGATCGCTCCAGTTGGGGTCATTACGTACCACCTGACAAAGATCGATGCCATTGATGTCTGGCATTTCTACGTCCAAAATGAGCAAATCTGGAGCAGTCTGCTCTAATGTTTCCCAGAACTCGCTTGGATTGTCTAACAACGTTAGTCTCAGTCCCCACGGTTCTAGCAATCCATGCAAGAACTCTAACAGTTGAGAATCATCGTCCACAATCAGCAGCTTGGCATCAGGCGGACTAGATTGATCCAAAACCTGGATAATTTCCTGCATCACTCGCGCAGGGGGGAGTGGCTTTTGGAGAAAACCCCGTGCGCCTAAGCGAGCCACTTCAATCCGATCTCCAAACTGTTCCACTCCAGTAAAAACCAGCACTGGAATGGGCGATCGCACTTCCGCTAATTCCGCCAACAGTGTCAAACCACTTTCTGCCGAGCCTGAAAAACTGAGATCGAGAAGAATGACATCGGGTCGAGCACGGGCGATCGCATCCCGAGCTTGGGCTACATCGCAGGCGGATTCGACTTGAATCCCACAAGCCGCTGCCTCTGGTCTTAAAGTCAATTCCAATTCAGCATCGTCATCAACAATTAACAACCGGGCTCCTTGCTGTATGCTCCTTCTAGAAGTATCGACATTGTCAGCTACGATGGGCTTTTCTAACTCCTGTCGTAATGCTTCAACGAGTCTAGAGAGATGCTCTATCTGGTCTGGATTAAATTCACTTTCAGTTTGCAACAGCGTTTCAATCTCGCGGGCTAAACGTACCCCTTCAACTAACCTGAAGCTACCTAATGAGCCTTTTAAGGTATGCGCTTCCCTTTGAGCCGCTTGTTGCAATTCAGCTTGGAGACTGCCTTCTCGCAAGGCGGTGATGGCTTGCTCCAAAACTGCGACCCGCTGGCGGTACTTTTCCTTGTTTCTCATCCAAATGGTCGTCAGATCTGAAGGCATAGGTGTCTGGGGGATATTATTTTGACCCGTTGATAGGCCACTTGCTTTCCCCCTTCGTTGTATTTCGGTTCTTTCTTGAGTCTGGCTGTCCGACTCTCGAGCTTGAAGTCGGTAGCCCAGTCCGTAAACTGTTTCAATGAAATCCGCTGCCGCCCCCGCTTTTTTTAATTTTTGGCGCAAACT
Organism: Acaryochloridaceae cyanobacterium RU_4_10; assembly: GCA_012032135.1. Lineage (GTDB taxonomy): Bacteria > Cyanobacteriota > Cyanobacteriia > Thermosynechococcales > Thermosynechococcaceae > JAAURS01. The sequence goes on from JAAURS010000002.1 coordinate 18,858, forward strand.
CTTAATGTGCGCTCTGACTGTATTTTCGGTTGGGTATTCTTCCAGGGACCAAAGGCGATCGAGCAGAGCGCTTTGGCTGAAGATACGGCGTGTGTTGCGCAGAAAAAGTTCTAGTAACTTATATTCTCTTGCCGTGCAATGCAACAATTGTCCATCATAGGTAACTGTGCAGTTGCTAGGATCTAGACACAAAGAACCCCATTGTAGAATGGGTGCAACAGACGAACCACCACGGCGCAGCAAAGCCCGAATTCGAGCAAATAGCTCATCTATGTCATAGGGTTTGACAATGTAATCATCCGCACCTGCATCTAACCCAGCAACCTTGTTGGTGCTGCTATCCTGGGCTGTTACTAAAAGAACGGGAGTGCGATCTCCCTTATGGCGAAGCTGTTGGCAAAACTGGATGCCATTCAGTTTTGGTAACCTCACATCTAGCAAAATTAAATCATAGTCAAACGTCTCAACCAAGTTCCACCCTGCCTGACCGTCCGTGGCAATTTCAATGAGATATTGTTGAGCGGCAAGTGCTTGTTGGAGTGCCTCAGCCGTTCCCTCATCATCTTCTACGATCAGGATTTTCATAACTCGAACACTTCTCAGCTTTTTAGCATCTTTAAGGTTATCCAAACACCAACTGCAACCAACGCGGCAATTGATGAAAGACCTCGATTGCAACAGTGCTGCGTCCCAAAAACCATCCCCCAATCATTGCACCTCCGGCTACAACAGACAGAATCGTGAGAGTAATCTTCCGTCCCCACCCTTGGGTTTGAAGTTCCAAGCGTCCAAGCAACACGGTGAGCAACAAAATCAGTGACAGACCAAAAGGTTCTGGGTAACTCAGAGCCAGCGTTAACGCCATACTCAAGCAAAAAATCAAGACCAAGCTCCTAGGTCCCATGCGAACCAAACGCAGCACAAATTGTCCGCGCCAGATCAGGATAAAAATGAGGACAACCGTGAGGAGCCAAACATCAATTAGCCAAAACGCCGCAAGACCAGAAATTTTCCAGCCCAATAGTCCGTAAGCAATTCCAATGCAAATCACTGAAAGCCAAGGGAAAGAAGAGAGACTGGGCTTCATGGTTGGGGAATCGCTCTATTGAAGGTCAACAGGTTGCTAACAGTGGGAGTCTGTACCCAAAACTCGAACAAAAATTACATTATCGCCCCATGACGAACATAAAATGTTACAACTATGTTCTGAAATCCTCTTAGACTGGTCTTAAAGGCTGCTTTCTATTTATTTTAGAACCTCACACTGATCGGCAATAGACCCCTATTGCTGTTCGATGAACCACTTCTCCTAAGAATCATGACAAATACCTCAGTGCCATTGGGCAGCAATTCAGAAACCTTTGATTTGCTGGCTTACTATAGCTTTGATTCTGAGCATTATCCACAAGTACCCGCAAAGGTAAATGTCCTAGATCGCTGGTTGAAAACCTATCCAGAATCGTGGATTCGTTTGGCCCTGATTGAGTCTTTGTATCAGGGGCGCTATAAAGTTTTTTGTGTCGAGCAACTCTTAGCGCATTGGCAGCGTCGTGGCTACCCTGTGTGTCACTTCAGTCACGAGTTTGAGGATTTAGTTTGCCACGATGTTCCTCGAAAGATGGGACAGTCTGAAATTCCAACCCAGCAAACCCGCCTGTCGCATACTAAGCAGAAGATTTCCGTACAGACTGAAGTAAACGCTGCCCCCGATCTACCCTTATCCGAACCCTGGGGCGAATTAACAGAAGCCTCTCTCCCCGAGCCAGAGATCCCAATTTCTAGCCCAATTTCTAGCCCAATTTCTAGCCCAAATCCTGCCCCCAAAGGAGAAAAGGTTCGAGATTTATTGGAGGAACCTTGGGGAGATACAAGTGGGTCTGGATTTCCTTCTATGTTTAATATTCAGCAAATGCTGCCTGTGACTGTGGGCCGTTTGGGATTAGAACCCATCCATCAATTTATTCCAGAAGCCCAACCCATCGAGTTCTGCGAGAAGTTAGACGCGATCGCCCGTGCCCAACCTTAAGATTTCAGAGTGCGATCAGGAGTGGGTTTGGGCTGTGGGAGATTTAGCGTCGGCAGGGGGTGCCGGTTGAGAAATCATTCGAATTTCAGAACAGAACGTTGTGGCATAAGGCACGCCATCTTTTTGACTAGACTGCTCCGCAGGCGAAGATTGGACGGTCTAGGACTGGCAAACCACATTCGTTCTTCCGTCACTAGGCCATTACTTTCCAAAACAATTGTCAGAGCCTCATCCAAACCAAAGCTAAAAGTTCCCAAGGCAGTGTTTGTATTGAGCTTTCGCAGAATCCGACCCCGATTGGGAAAATCTGGATCTAAGATGGGCACTAATAAAGTCGATCCTTCATTGCGCGGTTTCAAACGGCTTTGGTAGGCTTCAGCAACCTCACTCCAACGAATATTTAAGCCACCATAAGCCTGGGATGATTGCAGGTCATAGAGTTTGCAAAGATCCACCACTTCGGTATGTTCGGGGTCTAAAATATCGACCCACAGATCGGAGCGATCGCTTTGATTTTTTTGTTCGATCAGGTGATGGGTGGTGCGTTGCGAGACCCACTTGCCACCGCACATTTGAAAAAAGTCTTGAATGTCCATGAAGTCAATCTGAAGGTGTGCTGAGCCTTTTCATTTTAAGGGTTGAGGTGACTGGCATGGAAGCGGATGTGATCTTCAATAAACGTTGAGATGAAGTAATAACTGTGATCGTACTGGGGCTGTTCTCGATAGATCAGGGGCCGATCGATTTGGCGACAGGCATTGACAAATAGCTCCGGGCGCAGTTGCTCTGCCAAAAAAGAGTCCGCCATTCCTTGATCGATTAGAATAGGTCGTCGATCGTCAGACAGGGTTAAAACCAATTCTGTGGCATCATAGGCACCCCACAAGGAACGGTCTTCCCCTAAATAATGGTGAAAGACCTTCTGGCCCCAAGGACATTGACTGGGGGCCACAATGGGCGCAAACGCCGAAATCGATCGGTAGCGATCGCGGTTCCGCAACCCGCACACTAATGCCCCGTGTCCCCCCATAGAGTGCCCGCAAATCCCCTGACGACTGAGATCCCCATTAAAATGTGTGGCGATCAGTTCTGGGAGTTCATTCACTACGTAGCTGTACATCTGGTAACGTTCGCTCCAGGGTTCTTCCGTAGCATCCACGTAAAACCCTGCCCCTGTGCCCAAATCCCAGTCCTGTTCTTCTCCTGGAATACCCGTATTGCGGGGACTGGTATCGGGAGCCACCAATATCAGTCCTCGCTCAGCCGCATAGCGCTGAGCCCCCGCCTTCATCATGAAATTTTCTTCAGTACAGGTGAGCCCAGAGAGGAAATACAGCACGGGAAAGGAGTCTGTTTCCACGGGGTGTGGCACATACACTGAAAAATTCATGGGGCCACCACAACTTGCAGACACATGGCTGTAAAACGAAAGCGTGCCATTGAAGCAAGCATGTTGTTTGAGAAGATTGAGTTTGCCTGTCATGCCCAAAGCCGTATTGCGGTTACTCAGCGATTTTACGCGGAAACTAAAGACTGTGGGTTTGTGATGGACGATTCGATTTGACGGCGAACGGGTGTGGCATCCTCTTCCAAGACCCATACAGAATAAGCTTTTGGAGCCTGAACGATCACGGCATCGTTGCCACTGTCGTAGAGCTTGCCTACAATATCCAACGCCTTATCGCGATCGCGAACGGTCCGAAAGAAACTGAAAACCATTTGGTTCAAGGTGATGGCCGCTAAACGCTCTTGGGTGTCGGGTACCAAAACGTGGCAGGTTTGATAGTCGCCTTTTTGCAGAAATAGCTTTCTTTTGATCATGGTCTACCCTTATCCCCCAATAATGCTTAATCTTTCTTTATGATTCCTCAGGGGACACCCAAAACGATCGGGGTTATCCATTATTTTTGACGGTGTTGGGCCAAAAGCCAAAAGAAAAAGAAGTTGAGACGAAACAACCAAAGACGATCTATCAAGAGTAGAATTTTTGGATGTAGCGCGATGACGTTTAGATGTCTCCTGATTTATTGCGATCGCTTGTTTGGACAGATTATCGTCTAGCCCTTGTGTTTGGGGTGTTGGTGCCCCTTGTGCTCCTAGTCTGGTCTATTGTCAAAAAAGCTCAACCCATTTCCCATCTGCTTTGGATTTACTGGCGGGTTTCTAGCCTGGTTGTCATTTCGGTTTATTTGTTAATTGACCGGAATCCGCTAGGTCTGGCCGTGGGCTTTGCCTCTTTGATTCTGATTCCCTTAAGCCTGTGGTTTTGGGTGGATCTGAATGAAGAAATTGCAGATCGTCGCGGTCCGCTCAAGTTGGCCGTGAGTTGTTGGCGCTGGGCCACCACGACCTATTGCATTGTTTCGGCGTTCGGCCATCTTCCTTACCTGAAATGTGCGGCCTCAAAAGCAGCAATCCTGTCCTCAGAGTGCCAAGTGTGGTTAGAACCCCCTTTGTTTTATAAGGAGATGTTTCACCGCGCCACTAAGAGCGAAAAACTTGGGTTTATTGCGATCGCGGCACTTCTGCTTTACGGACTGTACTTAGGGTATTTCGTCCTCTTTAGACTCACCAAACAAGGGCGATCGGCAACCAGTATTTAAGCTGTTAGGTACACGCATCTCGATCTGAAGCTAAAGTTATTACACTCGGCCCCCCACCCCCCAAATTGGGGGACTTAAGAATCATTCAAAGTCCCCCAATCTGGGGGATCTAGGGGGCCGTAGAGAGTTTGAAAACAATCCTTAATGTTTAAATTAACTTGCTCAAGACTGCTACAGCACCAGACTGGAGAACCTATGTCTCAATCCGCTGGAAAACGATTGGAGCAATATACCCTAGCCCATCCTCAAGAAGTGCTACTGGTCAAAGCTGAGATAGAGGGAGAACCCGATGAAATTACCATTTTCAAGGGCTTTTCTAGTTCCTTGATGCGCCAGACCGCCTTCGACCCCGATGTGCCTGTTTGCCGATCGAGCTGTGATTCTTTCCGTCGATCGATACTTGAGTCCCTACAACCCTTCCCAACCGCACCCCATTCAAGAAGGAATCCCGTTGGGAAGATTTTTGCAATTGCTCGATGGCGTTTAAGGGTGGGGATTAAACCCATGCATAAAACCTCTACGGTACTGGCATGGATTGCACTATGGGTCGGCCTCAGCCTTGTCCCTAAGACCGTCCGTGCAGCCCCTCTCCCCGATATCCTCAAACGCGGTCACCTAATTGTGGCGGTGAAAGACAATAGTGAACCCTTGGGGTATCGGGATCCAAGCGGAAATCTCAAGGGGTTTGAAATTGAATTAGCCAAACACCTAGCTAAACCCTATTGGGTTCAGAAAAAGCCCTAGTTTTGCAGCCCGTCCGCAATACAGAACGGCTCACAGCGGTGACCTCTGGCCGAGTAGATATGGCGATCGCCCACATCACGGTGACAGAAAACCGGATGCGCCTTGTTACCTTCAGCGAAGCTTATTACCGAAACGGAACGGGTTTGCTAGTCAAAGACTCAAAATGGAAGAGCCTCCAAGCGCTCTACAGACAGGCGATCGCGTTTTACAGCCATCGGTTACCTTAGCGTACCTGCGCGATGCAGTTCCCAAAGCTCGGCTGGTGGGCGTGCAATCTTATCCAGCGGCCCAGACCTTACTCGATCGCGCTGAGGTTCAAGCCATTGCGGGCGATCGAATTGTTTTATCGAATTTAGCCCAACACCATTCGCAGTATCTGTTTTATCCCATCCCATTAACCGTGCAACCCTTAGCCATTGCACTTTCCAAAGGCGTGAAGTATGAGTCATTGCGCAACTCAGTCAATCAGACCCTCCAACGATGGCAGCAACAGGGATGGTTAGAGGCTCAGCGTCGGCATTGGGGCTTGCCTTAAGAGTCTGTAAGTTTGATAGGCTGAATGAAAAGTCTCTACAAATATAGAAGCGGTTTTAGAAATCAGTTATGGATCGATCTTTAGTGGGTGTCTATCTAGCCATTCTGGTGGCGTTACTGGCAACGGTCAGTTTTTTTGTACTCCGACAAGTCTTTAGAACCCGTCGTTCGGAATCAGCTCTCAGTCGGCTTCAGAAAAATCTAAGTCAAGGCAACGGAACCACTCAAGAACACTTTGAGTTGGGCAGCCTTTATCTCAGTAAAAAATTGAGCGCCCAAGCCCTCACGCAATTTCAAAAAGCTTTGAAAACAGCAGAAGCGGAACAAGAGACCGATATTGCTCCCATCTACAATGCAATGGGCTATGCCTACTTCGCACAAGAACAGTTCGATTTAGCCATTCGTCACTATAAAGAAGCCCTTAAACTCAAGCCAGATTACGTGACAGCATACAATAACTTAGGCCATGCCTACGAACGTAAAAACCTTGCAAATCAAGCTCTAGAAGCCTACGAACAAGTCTTGAAATACGACCCTAAAAATGGCACCGCCAAAAAACGGGCGACTTCTTTGCGCAAGAGAGTGGCGATCGCCTAATTGTTCCTGAACTGAAAGCTTTGGACGAGGATGGATTGCTTATGCCAGACACATTAATGTACCAGCCCGAAGAAACCTTTGTGGTTCTAGAAACCGATCGACCTGAAGTATTTTTAAGTTCGACCGAACTTTTAGGGAAACTCAAGGATATTTTGGCAAATCGTCAAAATAATCTTCCCGCAGACCTACAAAAAATTGAATCTCTAGAGGCCCAAGCACAGCATTTGATGCAGACTGGATGCGATTTAGACCTAGGACCCGATCGTTATTTACAGTGGTACGTGGTTCGTTTAGAAAAATAAAAATAATTATTTGATTCATATTCCTTAGGAGGATTTTGTGAGCGCTGAATCAATTGTTTCCTATTCTTCAGAGCAAATTACCACTTGGCTGAGAGGACTGGTTACTGTCGCTTGGGCCGATGGTAAATTCAGCGAAGACGAGCAATTATTGATTGGGCAGTTAGTTGCATCTGACCTAGGACCTGAATTAACGCAAACGGCTACTGAGCCCATTTCTCCCGAGCAGTTAGCCCAACAATTAGGCGCTGATGCTGCAACCGCAGAAAATTTTCTACGAACGGCTGTTATGGTTGCCCTTGCCGATGGGGTTTATTCCACTGCTGAAGATCGGATTCTAGAAACCTTTTGCCAAGCCTTAAACCTTCACGTCAGCGCCCTAGAGGCATTAAGACAAACTTTGGATGGTACGGAGGTAAAAGGGGGAGCAGCGCTCGCAGATCCTGAAAAAGGCAGTCTCGATCTTTTAAACCCCGTCCGCCACTGGCTAGACGATCTAGAAATGCACGATCCTCGGATTGCACGGTTTTTGTGCCGTTTAATTCCACCTCAGTGCCCCTTTGAACGAGACGTAAAACTATTTGGCCGTAAAGTGGTCCATATTCCACCGCTTTGCAAACTCAACCCGCTCTACGAACAGTTAGTAGGCTTGCGGTTTAGAGCCCTCTCTTATTTAGCCGATGATTGCAAAGAAGATGTGTCTCCCTATTGCTAATCATTGCCCTAATATCTATTTGTCAAAGTTCAGTCCCGTCTCCAATTCTTAACCCCTTCAAACTCATCGATCGGTGTAAATCTGAGGGATACATTAGTGTTTTAGGAGCGGCCTCTATCCATCACAATCACATAAGAGTTCGGTTGAAGATTCGATCGCCCTTGGATTGAAGTCCATACCAGGGATCGAGGTACATTACCACACATCCATGCTGGGGATCGTTTATCAGAAAAGTTTTTAAAACTGTATAAATATATGTTAAAGTTCCTCCTAGGCTGTTGGAATCAAGAACGGCCTTGGTATGAAAAGGTGGAAGAGTGCAGGTCAAAAACCAATGATTGACAAAAAGAAAAATACCAATAAAGGGGCCGGTCTTTGAAAATCCTTAACCTCTTTTGGACGCTGGTTTTGTGGGCTCGATTCAAAATCAAGTGTTCTAAAAAACTATTCTTTCTCAAAAGAAGAACAACGGTTTTCCGTTCCTAAAGCATCTTTGAATTCGTCAACTTCAGGATTGAACTATTCCCGTAGTACGACGTCTCGTAGGAATGGCTCTCAACGTTGGTATCAGTCTTTAAGTCAATCCTTTGCCTCATGGTGCACTCACGATTGGCTCCGTCCGTTACCTGGGCTGTCTGTGGTGTCCGTTGAAACTTTTGCCCCCTCTCCAAACAATACAAAGGGTGCGTTTTATCAATACGGCAGCGATTTTCTCCGCTACAAACAGGAAAATTTAAATCGTAATAAGTGCAGTCGAATTGCTTTGTTTTTAGCAGGTACGGCTTCTGGGCGTGCGTTTAATACCCCCTTCTATACCTCTCAAAGTGTTTCAGTCGTTGGGGCTTCTCTGTCTTCTCGCTCCGGCAATCGTTCTTATCAGACTCTTCCACAAGGCTGGACCTTAGATAATTCCGTTGAATCCTGGTCTAATACCCTTCAGTTCTCTACAGCGATCGCTGTTGCAATTCCCATTGCCATCAGTACGGTTCAGGTCATGTCATCCCTGTCCGTGCCGACTCAAGATCGAGTCACGACGAAGGATGCGATCGCTCCCAACGCGCTGGACGAACAACCCAAAGCAGTCAAGCCAACAGTTAAAGTCCCTGCCCCAGTCCCTTTTCAAAAAATCAAGCCCACGGGCAAAATTGCTAATATTCAAGGCTATGTCTTGCCCGCTAAGGGCGAGTTTAGTTCTAAGTTCGGTTGGCGTTGGGGCCGGATGCACCGTGGTGTTGATATTGCGGGGCCTGTAGGGACACCCATTGTGGCGGCAGCAGCGGGGAAAGTGATCTCGGCGGGCTGGAACTATGATGGCTTTGGCAATCGGGTAGAAATTTTACATCCTGATGGGACGGTGACGCTTTACGCTCACACGAATAAGGTCTTGACCAAGGTTGGTAAACATGTGCGTCAGGGTGAATTAATTGCCGAAATGGGAAGTACTGGGAACAGCACTGGCCCTCACCTCCATTTCCAAGTTCATCCCAAGGGTAAAGAAGCCATCGACCCCATGTCTTTTATTGGGAAACAACTCAATACACTTGAGAAGTCTCCAACGATCTAAGCAACCATCTTGAGATTCCAATTTCCTTGGAATCTAGGTTTTGTGAGTGCTACTGTGGGTTCCGAACCGACAGCATTTCATTGCCTCCTTTTTGGAGTTCGTAGGGGACTCGGACGATCTCTACGCAGTACCCCTCCGTCTGAAATATGCTGGTGATGTCATCCAGATAGGGCGATCGCTCTAGCATCAGCGTCAGTAGCGGAAAAATACGGACTTCGTGACTCACCCGCAACATTTCTCGAATCGAGTCTTGGTGAAAAGCGAGGTCGTAATGGGCGGAATAGAGAAACAAAAAGTGAGAGCAGAGGGCTAGGGCAAACGTCCCATCGGCAAAATTGAGCTTGGGTAATTCCTGTGCTTGGTAGCGATCGTCCTGTTGACCCAGCTCGTAATCTGTCAGAAATTTTTGAATCGCCTGCTCTCGGTTTTGCCGTAGATGTTCGGGAGATTGATGGTACGTCCAAACATAATTTTCTGATGTGGCTTTGACTTGATGGATGATGTCATCTACCACAGCATTGAATCGTTGCAGAATCTCATCCCCACTGAAGGTATAAATGGGGTCAATGGAGGTAATTTTCGCGCCTTTTTGAGTGGCCTCGGCATTAAAGCTGGCAGGCCCATCCCCAACGCCTAAAATGGGCTGACTCAGTTCTGCTGAGGTAAGGTCAAACATGTGGGTGTATTCGTCCAGCGATCGCCCAAAGGGGACAACGGCATCTAATTTCATGGCCATTGATGTATTCTCCGATTCCGCATCTTGAGTTCCACCTAGGCTATCTCAACTACGGCCATCCGTGCGGTTTAAGCTTGCGATCGGGTTCTACATCGGCTTAGGCTGAAGAGAGAAACCTCGTGCCATTGCCGTTCCTCCTTGAAGTCGCTGATGTATAACTTTTTGCCCGTTGCTTATTTTGAAAATCGGTTTATTCCGTTTGAAAACGCAAAACTTTCCATTGCGACTCACGCACTACACTACGGGACAGGTGCTTTTGGTGGGTTGCGCGGCATTCCTGACCCCCAGAATTCACAGCAAATTCTATTGTTTAGGTTGGATCGTCACGGTCAGCGCTTGGCCCAAAGCGCTAAGTTTCTCAACTTTGATTTATCGGCAGAGCAGATTCAAAGTGCGATCGTTGATTTTGTTCAGAAGAATCAACCCCAAGTTCCGTTCTATATCCGGCCCTTCATTTATACCTCTGACCTAGGCATTACCCCACGCCTCCACGATATTGAGAAAAGCTTTTTCATCTACGGCATTGAACTAGGCGATTATCTCTCTCCCGATGGTGTCCGCTGTCGCTTTAGTTCTTGGTATCGTCAAGAAGATCGCAGTTTACCCCTCAGGGGCAAGATTAGTGGGGCATACATCACGTCTTCATTGGCTAAAACGGAGGCAGTGGCCTCTGGGTTTGATGAATCCATTTTTTTAAATACCCAAGGCAAAATCAGTGAAGCCTCTGGAATGAATATTTTTGTGGTTCGCAACGGCAAGATTTTTACCCCTGGTGTGGAGCAAGATATTTTAGAAGGCATCACCCGTGACAGCATCATTCAAATTGCGAGGGATATGGGCTATGAAGTAGTGGAGCGTCCGGTGGATAAGTCGGAGTTATTGATTGCGGATGAAGCCTTTTTGAGTGGAACGGCGGCTAAGGTAACGCCCATCAAGCAAATTGAAAATTATCATTTACCTTTAGAGCGCCCTATTACCGATCGTCTAAAGGACAAAATTACAGGTATCACAGAAAATCGCGATGTTGACTACCAAGACTGGGTTTTCAAAATACCCCTATAAGCCATCTAGCTTTTAGAAAAACTAAGCCAACCAAATAATTCTCCTAGCGTTAAATGCCAATCACCCAATAGTGGTAACACTGGCAAAATATCGGACTCATTCTCCAAGGCGATCGGCTGTCGATCGGGCTGGAATATAATAACCGTCTTCTCGTCAGGGTCAATCAGCCAACCTAACGTTGTCCTGTGGTTCAGGCAAAACAAAATGTTGTTAATGACTCGCGTAGGGCGCTGGTCTGGCGATAAAATTTCAATTGTCCAGTCAGGATAAATGGGAAACACATTCTCAATCTCTCCTGCCGTACTGATTGGAATTCTGTTCCATTCAAAGACCGTAATGTCTGGTACGAGGGAGCGTCCGCCAAAAGTACAGCGCAGTTCTGTAAACGCACATCCGATCCTTGACTTTTCTATAATCTGGTTAATGGTTGAGGGGAAATGGGTTTGTAATCGACTATATTTTCCTTGGGGCATGGGTTTTTGATAAATTCGACCGTCAATAAACTCGCTGGCAGGTTTAGTCTCTGGTAACTTCAGAAACTCTTCCAGTGATAAGGTTGGCGGTGCCAAGGGGGATATCGTCATACAATTATTCCTCGTAAAAACAATTAAACCAAATATTTCATCCAATATGGAACGACATCCTCCGAGCCATACCAGCGATGGTCTTTTCCCCGACGATGGGGCGAGGGACGGGGGGAGTGCCAAACTTTTTCAAGGATTAGATTGGTTACCCCCTCAAGGTGAGCAGATTCAATGGGAATAACGCCATCTCCCCAGCAACAGCCCTGCCCACAGGTGAGTTGGTAGCTTTGATAAGTAAACCATTCGCCAATCCGCCAACTCGATTGGCCATAAATCGCTTTCCCCGCAACACAAACATAATTCACCGCTGGGTAAAATGCCTCTGGATAGGTTTCATTCACAAACTGGATATTGCGGCGAGTCCAGCGTTCTTGGCTGGTATGGGGTGTCCCCAGTGTAATCAGCGTGTTGACAAGGGGGTGACCGGACCAAGTGCGATCGCAATAAGGCTCCGCCCCTAAATAAATCCGCGCAATCCATCCCCCCGCAGAGTGGCCAATCACATTAACTTGAGGCGCTTGGGTATCTGACAACACCCGTTGAATGGTTCGATCGAGAGCCTCCAAAATGGGTGTCACGGGTCTGCCACCTAGCGTGACAAACCAATCTTGACGTTTGAGCGGTACCGTCACCGTTGGAAAACCCTTGCGATTGAGGGATTGTTCGAGGTCTAAATAATCTTTAGCAGGGGCCAGATAGCCCGGTAGAATGACGGTGGGAAGAGACATTAATGATTTCCAGTAGCGGCGATCGCGCGGTTAGTGACAAAATAAGAGCAGTTTATCAAGCGTCTTTGCATTGTGAATACTGTCCGTACCGTCTCAGATACCAAACGAGCCTTCTATACGCTCCACACCCGACCTGTTTCTTCAGTGTATCGGCGGGTCGTTGAGGAGTTGATGGTGGAAATCCACCTGCTCCGCGTAAATCAAGATTTCCGCTACGATCCTATCTTTGCGCTTGGGGTGGTCAGCACCTTCGATCGCTTTATGGAGGGGTACGAGCCTGCGACCGATCGCGACTCCATTTTCAATGCCCTCTGTCGGGCAGAAGAAATAGACCCCGCTCAATTTCGCGCAGATGCCCAAATGGCTCAGGCTTCCGTTCGGGGACGTAATAATGAAGACCTGAAAACATGGGTCGAGCAATCTGCTGCCTCTGGAGGTGCAGATTTAGCTGGAACGCTTTATAACATTGCCCACAACGCAACCTTCAAGTACAGTCGTTTATTTGCCATTGGTCTCTACGTTTTGCTAGAGACTGTAGATGCAGATTTAGTTTCTGAAGAAGCTAAATTGAACGAAATGGTCGAACAACTCTCAGTTCCGCTGAATGTCTCTGCCAGCAAAATCCAAAAAGACCTAGAACTGTATCGCAGCAATCTCGATAAATTGCAACAAGCTCGTAAAGCAATGGCAGAGTTCATTGAAGGCGAACGTCGTCGCCAACAGCAAAGGATTGAAGAACAACAAAAAAAGCCGCAGAGGCATCTGAATCCAAGGAATCTGACTCAACAGACTCCGCTTCTGAAGTCTCCCCATAGGTGCATTTTCCCATGTCAACCATTCCCGTCTCCCTGATTAGCGCCAACAGCTATGACGATCTTGCCAAGTTGCGACGTTCTCTAGAGCGCCTTCTGGAACCGCTTGGCGGAATGAGCGCTGTAGTTAAACCCGGCGATCGCGTATTGCTTAAGCCCAATCTGCTAACGGGTTCGCGTCCCGGCAAAGAATGCGTGACTCGGCCAGAGGTGGTCTATTGCGTGGCTCAAATGGTGAAAGACGCTGGGGGAAACCCATTCCTAGGCGATGGTCCCGCCTTTGGCTCAGCTTATGGAGTAGCTAAAGCGAGCGGTTATCTCCCCCTCTTAAAGGAACTCAAGATTCCCGTTGTGGAATTTCATGGGGCCAGCTATCAAACCGTCAGCGATTCCTTCGACCATCTCCGCCTATCTAAGGAGGCCATGGATGCCGATGTGGTGATTAATTTACCCAAGGTCAAATCTCACGTCCAATTGATGCTGACCTTAGGGGTCAAAAACCTGTTTGGCTGTGTCCCTGGCAAAATGAAGGCATGGTGGCATATGGAGGCGGGTAAAAATAGCGATCGCTTTGGTGAGATGTTGGTGGAAACCGCTCGAGCGATCGATCCAGATTTAACCATAGTAGATGCGATCGTGGGTCATGAGGGCAATGGTCCCAGTAACGGAGGGCCCCGTCATCTGGGAGTTTTAGGCGCTTCGCGCAATGTATTTGCTCTAGATCGTGCAATGGTTGAGTTGCTCCAGGTCAATCCGCAGCATATTCCCACCCAACGGGCCGCTCAAAGGTTAGGGCTTCATTCAGCAGAGCTAAATTTTCCCATTGCGACGCCACAGGAGCTTGCCATTCAAGATTGGCAACTCCCTGAAAAATGATGCCCATTGATTTTGGAGCGCCTCGCGTACTGCGTTCGACCTTCAAACATCTCTATATTCGTTGGATTAAAGAGCCTATGGCGACCTATGCCAGCCGTTAAATCTAAAGTAATGGAAATTTCGAGTAAACATGAAGGTAATCCAAACGTCATTGCCAGGAGTATTGGTGATTGAGCCGCGCGTGTTTGAAGACGATCGCGGTTTTTTCCTACAGTCTTACCATGAAAAACAGTTTTGGGATGCGGGACTGCAAGTCACATTTGTGCAAGATAATCATTCGTTTTCTAAGCGAGGAACACTACGAGGATTGCACTATCAACTCAAACATCCCCAGGGAAAATTAGTGCGGGTGGTAACAGGTGAGGTATTTGACGTGGCAGTTGATATTCGCCAAGATTCATCAACTTTTGGACAATGGGTGGGAGATATTTTGTCTGCTGAGAACAAGAAGCAGCTTTATGTTCCACCAGGATTTGCCCACGGATTTTGCGTATTGAGCGAAACGGCGGATTTTCTCTACAAATGTACGGACTTTTATACCCCAGGGGATGAGTATGGGGTCCGGTGGGATGACCCAGACATCAATATTGCTTGGCCCATCAAGGATCCCGTTCTTTCTGGCAAAGATGAGGTTGCTCCATTGCTCAAAGAGGCTAGAGAAAACCTCCCCAGCTGATTTGGAACTAAACGACTAAGGGCTGGGATGCTTGCGAGTCTTCGTCCAAGTGAGGTAGAGTCAAGTGCTGTGCGATCGTCAGGAAAATTCTTAAAAGGATAGTACAGAATGTCAATCAATGAAGATACTTCTATTTTAGTGACTGGAGGTACAGGCTCTTTCGGGAAAAAGTTTATTGAAAGCGTGATTAGTCGCTTTCCGAAAATCAAGCGTCTAGTCATCTATTCGCGCGATGAATTAAAACAATTTGAAATGGCGCAACAGTTCTCTCCTGACAAATATCCAGGATTGCGCTATTTCATTGGCGATGTTAGAGATGCTCAACGTTTAGCCCGTGCCTGCGAACGGGTTGATGTCATTGTTCATGCGGCGGCGCTCAAGCAAGTACCCACAGCAGAATACAATCCGATGGAATGTATCCGAACAAATGTATTAGGGGCAGAAAATGTTATTCAAGCTGCATTGGATACGGGTGTAAAAAAAGTAGTCGCACTTTCTACTGATAAAGCTGCTGCACCTATCAATCTTTATGGCGCGACAAAGCTTTGTTCTGACAAATTGTTTGTTGCAGCCAATAATATTCGAGGGACGAGAGATATAAGTTTTAGTGTTGTCCGTTATGGAAATGTGATGGGTTCTAGAGGATCGGTTATTCCGTTTTTCCTTGACAAGGTCAAAGAGGGTGTTTTGCCCATTACAGATGCTGAAATGACCCGGTTTAATATCTCTCTCAAAGAAGGGGTTGAGATGGTATTATGGGCGATCGAAGAGACGCTAGGGGGGAAGTTTTGGTCCCTCGAATTCCATCTTATCGGATTGTTGATGTTGCAAAAGCGATCGGTCCTGATTGCGAACATCGTATTGTTGGTATCCGTCCAGGCGAAAAAATTCATGAAGAAATGATTACGACTTCTGACTCTTTTACAACGGTGGATTTGGGTGCTTATTATGCTATTTTGCCAGTACAAGCAAACTACTCTTTAAAGGAGTATTGCGAGCGGATGGCGGCAACGCTTGTTGAGCCGGGATTTAGTTACAACTCTGGTACAAACGATCGTTTCTTGACGGTTGAAGAAATTCGAGATCTGATTAGGACCAACGTCGATCCCAATTTTTCTTGCCGATCGGTTGAGTAAAAATTATGCTGGATTATATTCCCTACGGTAAGCAAGATATTAATCAGCAAGATATTGATGCAGTTGTAGAGGTACTGCAATCGGATTATTTGACTCAAGGACCTGCGATCGCGCGATTTGAGCGATTGGTTGCAGATTATTGTGGGGTAAAATATGCTGTCGCTGTTGCAAGTGCGACGGCAGGCTTACACATTGCTTGCCTGTCAGCAGGCTTAGGATCTGCGATCGCTTCTGGACTGTACCCAATACTTTTGTCGCTTCGGCTAACTGTGGATTGTATTGTGGTGCTGAAGTTGATTTTGTAGATATCGATCCCAAAACTTACAATCTGAGTGTGAGTGCTTTAGCCACTCAATTGGCGATCGCTGCGGAACGAGAAGCGTTACCCAAAATTATTATCCCCGTTCATTTCGCCGGACAATCTTGCGACATGAGCGCGATTGGAAAACTCGCTCAACAGTATGGATTTCAAGTGATTGAAGATGCTGCCCATGGAATTGGGGGACGCTATCGAGATCGGCCCATTGGCTGCTGTGAGTTTTCCGATCTGACGGTATTCAGTTTCCATCCGGTCAAAATCATCACCACTGCTGAAGGGGGAATGGTATTGACGAGTCGGAAAGATCTGTATGAAAAATTAATCCGACTGCGGAGTCATGGAATTACCCGCGATTCTCGTTTCATGCAGGGCGAAACGGATGGTCCTTGGTATTACCAGCAGATGGAGTTGGGATATCATTACCGGATTACCGATTTACAGGCCGCTTTGGGTGCGAGTCAAATGAACCGATTAGATTCTTTTGTTAACCGTCGGCATGAATTAGTAGAGCGGTATAATATTGGACTCAAAGATTTACCCCTTAGCACTCCTTATCAAAACCCTGATACTTACCCGAGCTGGCATTTGTATGTGATTCGATTGGAACTGGATCGAATTCAGTATACTCATCGAGAAGTATTTGAAGCACTCAGATCTGCACAGATTGGAGTAAATCTACACTATATTCCAGTTCATACTCAACCTTACTATCAAAATTTAGGCTTCAAATGGGGACAATTTCCCGAATCTGAACAATATTATCGGGAAGCGATTAGCCTACCTTTATACTCGGGATTAACTAACGAGAAACAAGATCGAATAATGAGTACATTAGGAGAAATCTTGCAATGAAGTTGGGTTTAGGAACGGTACAATTTGGTACTGATTACGGTGTTTCTAACCGATTGGGACAGACAGGGCCAGATGAAGTAGAAAAAATCTTAAAATTTGCTGCTGCCAACGGAATTCATTATCTTGATACAGCCCCTGCTTATGGAAATAGTGAAGCTGTATTAGGGGCTAAGCTAACCCCCTCTCATCAGTTTCGAATTGTTACCAAGACCATCAAGATCGGCAAATCCACAATTACCGATGATGACGTAAAACTTACCTTAGATGCCTTTACACAGTCGCTTCGGCAACTACAGCAGGATTCCGTGTATGGTTTACTCGTTCATCATCCAGACGATTTGTTGAGTGCAGGTGGCGATCGATTGATGTCGGAGTTGAAAGCACTCAAGACTAAAGGATTAGTTAATAAAGTTGGAGTTTCTGTCTACGATCGCGAGGAGATAGACAGGTTATTAGATAAATACTCACTCGACTTAATTCAAGTTCCCTTAAATGTATTCGATCGAAGGCTGCTGAGGAATGACTATTTGCGATCGATCAAAAATCAAGGCATAGAAATTCATGTTCGTTCGGTATTTTTGCAAGGTATTTTGTTGATGTCAGCAGAGCAATTACCATCTCATTTGTCTGGATTTTCATCGTATTTAAAACAATGGCGAAAAATATTGAATTTGTATTCAATATCACCATTAACTGCCGCTCTTAATTTTGTATCTAATCTTACTGAAGTAGATGCAATGATGATTGGAGTTAATAGTCTCGTTCAGTTAAAGGAGATAGTTAGTATATCACTCCAAGAGGTTATTCCTCAAGATGATATAATTGGACTGTCTATAGAAGACAGTAATTTGATCGATCCTTCTTTGTGGCATAGATAGTAATTTGTTAGAGATAGTAACTTGTTTTTTGGCTGGTATTATTTGCATACAACACATTAAAATATCCATTTACTTTAGTTTTTACTCTGCACATTTAGGAGCGCAATCATTATGTCAACTCTCAACCGTTGTAGCCGTTGTCTATTACCAGAAACTCACGAGACAATATTTTTTGACGAGGCCGGAGTTTGTAATGTTTGTCGCCAACACGAATTCAAGCAAAACAAAATAGATTGGGATAAAAAAAAGATTGAGTTAGATGAATTGGTAGAAATTTATCGTGGTAAGTATGACTACGATTGCTTAGTTCCCTTTAGCGGCGGAAAAGATAGCACATGGACACTCTACTATTTGGTAGAACACTATAAACTCAAGCCCTTAGTTGTTCGTTTCGATCATGGTTTTCTGAGACCTAATCTAATAGAGAACACTACTCGCGTACTTCGTAAATTAGGAGTAGACTTTCACACTTTCACACCTAACTGGAAAGTAGTGCAAAAGTTAATGCTGCAAAGTTTTTTGGAGAAAGGAGATTTCTGTTGGCATTGTCATACTGGGATCTTTTCTTATCCCATGTGGGTAGCTATTCGGTACAATGTACCTCTGATTTTCTGGGGGGAACCTTCGTCAGAATACACCTCTTATTACAGTTATGAGCAACCAGAAGAAGTTGATGAAAAGCGGTTTAATCGCTATGTGAATTTGGGTATTAACTCAGAAGATATGTTGGTGCGGCTGCAAGGAATGGTAGATGAACGCGATCTCAAGCCTTTCAGCTATCCGCCTTAAAGGAATTACGCCGCATCCAGTATCGTTCGGTTTGTCTGGGTTCCTATATGCCTTGGGACGTAAAACGCCAATATCAAATAATTCACGACGAACTGGGATGGCAAGGCGATCGAGTAGAGAATGTACCCCCAGAGTACCAGTACGAAAAGATCGAGTGTTATATGCAGGGTGTTCGTGACTATATCAAGTACATTAAGCGAGGGTATACACGCCCCTCCCATTTGGCTGCTATTGATATTCGTAATAACCGCATGGATACAACGAAAAGCCATGTCCATGATTTCTGAATACGAAGGTAAACGTCCACCTAGTTTAGATCTTTTTCTGGAGTTCGTTGGTTTGACAGAGCAGGAATTCTTAAATATTGCCATGAGCCATAGTGTCTCTCCTTACGAACACAATCCCAGCAAAGTTACTGAAGGAGAGAAGTTGGGTGATTTCGATCGATGGTCTCGTGAAGGTAAAATGGCACGAGAACAAACTGAGATGCAATTAGAAAGATGGAAGCTAAATAAATAGAGTTATAGTTATTGGTAGCGATTGAATTCTAGTAATTTGAAGAACGAAAAGTCTTTTTTTAAAGTCAAAATCTTTAAATAAATATTTATCACTACCAATAATTATTAACCACTGCGGACTTATGTAGAAGGTCTACTGAATATATGTTTGAGATTGGTATTGTAGACTATGGAATGGGCAATCTTCGTTCGGTATACAGTGCATTGGAAGCAATTGGTGCCACCCCCGTAATTTGTCAGGAAGCACAGGACTTATCTCAGGTGGATAAAATTATCTTACCGGGAGTTGGTGCTATTGGTGATTGTATTCAGAACTTAAAAAATAGAGGATTTGTTGAAGTTCTGAATCATCAAGTTTTAGAACAGGGTAAACCTATTCT
>JAAURS010000159.1 GCA_012032135.1 Acaryochloridaceae cyanobacterium RU_4_10
TAAGTGTTTTTAGACTTTCTGAGTCGATTCATACTACTTTTACGCTTTCTTTCTCTTCACAACTAATCCTATTTCCCTCAATTTGGCAAAATTTTTAACTTCTGATATTTATCATGAATAATGCAGGTTAGTGACCCCAATGCGATACAGCCACGCGATTAGCTATGGTCGCATGAAACAACTGCTGAGTAACTAATGGTTTTCGCTCCGGTTGGGGCAGGGATCTATTTGCGAATGTTCGCTCTATTGTCAATACGGGTAAGCGACAAGGTTTATCTGCTTTTGAGTCTAGACTTGCTGCATTAAATCCCCTGGAATCCTTATTCTCTCTAAGTTGAGCAGTTACCCTGTTTGCATCAAAAAAACGGTGGATGTTAAACACCCACCGCTTACTTTAATTAAAACTTCAAACACCCTAATTTACAGAGCCTTAAGCACCCAAAAGCGCTTTCGCCTTCGCAAGAACGTTATCAACACTGAAGCCAAACTTCTCCATGCAAACCCCACCTGGAGCCGAAGCACCAAACCGATCGATGCTGACGGTATCGCCTTCAATGCCGACGTACTTATGCCAGCCAAAGCTAGCAGCCGCTTCTACAGACAGGCGCTTCGTCACTGCTTTAGGCAGAACGGATTCCTTGTAAGCCGCATCCTGTGCTTCAAACAGCTCCCAAGACGGCATAGACACCACGCGGACTTTCTTGCCTTCGCTGGTTAGCTTGCTGGCCGCATCCACACAAAGACTAACCTCAGACCCCGTCCCAATCAGAATGAGATCCGGCGTGCCATTGCAATCAACGATCGTGTAGGCACCCTGAGCCACCCCTGCAATCGAAGTACCTGGTAAATTGGGTAAATTTTGCCGAGAGAACGCCAATAGCGTCGGCGCATTTTGGTTCGACTTTTCGATCGCAACTTTATAAGCCCCAGAGCACTCATTCCCATCAGCGGGACGAATCACCGTGAGGTTAGGAATCGCGCGTAAAGATGCAAGGGTTTCAATCGGTTGGTGGGTTGGGCCATCTTCTCCTTGACCGATGGAGTCGTGGGTCATTACCCAAATCGAACCCGCCTCAGACAGCGCAGACAAGCGAATTGGAGCCCGCATGTAGTCCGTGAAGATCAAGAAGGTTGCGCCGTAGGGAATCAAGCCAGAACCGTGGAGGGCTATCCCGTTGCAGATGGCACCCATGCCATGCTCGCGGACGCCAAAGTGGACGTTTCGGTTTTGGTATTGTCCTTTTTGGAAATCGCCAGAGATCTTCAGTTCTGTGAGGTTGGAGTGGGTGAGGTCGGCGGATCCGCCAATCAAACCGGGCAACACAGGAGCCAGTTTGTTCAAGCAAATTTCTGAATGCTTCCGAGAAGGTTGAGCCTTATCTTCTGGGGTATAGGTGGGCAAAACGCTGTCCCAACCTTGAGGTAGTTTCCCGCCAATTAACGCTTCAAACTCAGCCGCTTCTTGGGGGTACTTGGTTCGGTATTGAGCCAAAGTTGCTTCCCATTCGGCCTGGTAGCTCGCGCCACGCTCAACGGCTTTCCGCATGTGGGCCACTGCATCTGTGGGTAACTCAAAGGGCTCGTGGTTCCAACCTAGATTTTCGCGGGTCAGTTTCACTTCGTCGCCACCTAGGGCCGCACCGTGAATTCCAGCAGTGTTGCATTTGTTGGGCGAACCATAACCGATGATGGTCGTTACCTTAATCATGGTCGGCTTGTCGGTAACCTTCTTGGCTTCTTCAATAGCCGCCGCGATCGCATCCAAGTCGGTATTGCCGTTCTCGACGTGCAAAACATGCCAACCGTAGGATTCAAACCGCTTCGACACGTCTTCCGTAAAGGCCACATCTGTGGAGCCATCAATGGAAATGTGGTTGTCATCGTAGAGGGCAATCAACTTGCCTAAGCCCCAGTGCCCTGCGATCGATGCTGCTTCGCCAGAAACGCCTTCCATGTTGCAGCCATCACCCAAGATGACATAGGTGTAGTGATCCACCAACGTTGCATCGGGCTTGTTAAACCGAGCCGCCAAATGGGCTTCTGCTAGGGCTAACCCCACGCCGTTGGCAATCCCTTGACCTAAGGGACCTGTGGTCACTTCAATCCCAGCCGTTTCAAAGTTTTCGGGGTGTCCTGGCGTACTGGAACCCCACTGCCGAAAGCTTTTGATGTCGTCCATGCTGACGCTGTCATAGCCCGTCAAGTGGAGCAGTGCGTAGTGCAACATGCACCCATGCCCCGCAGACAAAATAAAGCGATCGCGGTTAAACCACTTGGGATTTTTAGGGTTGTAACGCATGAACTTATCCCAAAGGACAAATCCCATCGGCGCTGCACCCATAGGGAGGCCGGGGTGGCCGGATTTTGCCTTCTCAATCGCATCGACCGCAAGGAAGCGAATGGAATTAATACAAAGTTCTTCGACGGACTGGGTTGCAACAACCATGATTAAGTCTTCCTAGATTCGATAGCAACTACAAAACTGGGCCACGAGCGCAAGATTGATATTGTGAATCAATCCCCAATCCCTTTAACCCCAACAAACCGCATGAAATATCCCAAGGCAATTGAACCTAGAAATACTTCAGCCCCCCTTACCCAACGTACTTTCTAAACGCTAACGTCACGTTATGACCACCAAATCCAAAGGAGTTGGACAACGCAACATCGACTGCTTGCGCGCGACTATGATGGGGGCACATAGTCTAAGTCGCAGTCTGGGTCAGGATTCTCTAAATTAATCGTTGGTGGAATGTGGCTTTCTGCGATCGCCTTCACCGTAGCCACCGCTTCAATCCCACCCGATCCGCCCAACAAATGTCCGGTCATAGACTTTGTAGAACTAACCGCAATATTATAGGCATTTTTGCCAAGGGCATTCTTGATAGCAGCCGTTTCCGTGGGGTCGTTGGCTCCCGTACTGGTGCCGTGGGCATTAATATAGGTAATCTCATCGGGCTGAAGTCCAGCATCCTTAAGACACATTTCAATGGCACGGGACGCACCTTCACCACCTGGGACGGGAGATGTCATGTGGTAGGCATCGCAGGTGAGACCGTAGCCCACCATCTCCGCGTAGATCCTAGCCCCACGATTGAGAGCGTACTCTAATTCCTCAAGAACTAAAACCCCAACGCCTTCGCCTAGAACAAATCCATCGCGATCGCGGTCAAAGGGCCGACTGGCATGGAGCGGATCGTCGTTGCGCAAGGACAGCGCCTTACAAGCCGCAAACCCAGCAATAGAGAGTGGCGTTACTGCCGCCTCCGTTCCCCCACACACCATCGCTTTGACATACCCTCTCTGAACCAGACGGAAGGCATCGCCAATGGAGTTAGACCCCGCCGCACAAGCCGTTACAGAACAAGAATTTGGCCCCTTTGCGCCGATATGAATGGCCGTCATCCCCGCTGCCATATTGGCAATCATCATGGGAATCATAAAAGGGCTGCACCGATCTGGCCCGCGCGTGAGATAGATTTCCTGTTGGTCTTCTAAAACCTTCAGCCCGCCAATTCCGGTCCCAATAATGACCCCTACTTGGGCAGCATTGCTGTCATCAATCACCAGCTCGGCATCCTTGACCGCCTGACCGCTCGCTGCCACAGCAAACTGAGCAAAACGATCCATCCGCTTTGCATCTTTGCGGTCCATGTGATCGACAGGCTCGAACCCTTTCACTTCACCCGCAATTCGGCAGTCGTGACGGGAGGCATCAAACCGAGTAATGGGTCCAATGCCACTGCGGCCTGCTAGCAGTCCTTCCCAGTATTCGGCAACCGTATTACCAATGGGAGTCAGACTGCCCAGGCCCGTGACAACAACGCGCTTTAGTTCAAAATTAGTCATGATGTGAGTCTTGAAAGGCCGACCCGGCCCAACGCAAGGCGAACTACGAAAAATACGCTCTAAAGGCGCTCGATCTTAATTTAGATGTTGAAAGAAACTAGGCTGTGACTTTACCCGCAATGAAGTTCACAGCATCTTGAACCGTTTTGATTTCTTCAGCCGCTTCATCGGGAATTTCAATGTCAAAGGCTTCTTCAAGAGCCATCACCATTTCGACCACATCAAGAGAGTCAGCATTGAGGTCGTTTTGAAAGTTGGCTGTAGGTGTAACTTCGGCAGCGTCAACACTCAGTTGCTCGGCCACAATGGATTTAACTTTCTCAAAAATGTCTGCGCTCATGGGTGTTCTCTCGTTAAAAACTGCATTCAATGCTTAAGGTTAATAGACGCTAAGCCGCATCAATGAAGCATACAATCTGCTTGCCTTTTGCCTTATGACGGAGGGTCAAACAGAAGGCTAAATTGTATTGCTGGCTATGGAAACTCACGCCGTTTCTACATAGTAATCTGAAAGCGTCCCTCTATCGGACAAACTTGGGCATCACTTCCGCACTGGTAAATAGGCCATAAATCCCGCGACGATGCAGGTCTATACCCGCTTTAAGATAGCCAAAAGCGGGACCGCAGACGTTGGCCGCCATGCTGGTTTCGTCACCGAGGGCGAAGGTATGGGTTGAAATTTTGCCTTCAAAGGTCCGTCCCGTAATTTGGACGTTGGTGCTGAGGGGCTTTTTGGGGTTGCGCGTATCCACCACACCCCCAACTTTAACGCGATCGCGATCGCAAATCCCCGCCAATTCCAACATAATGTCATCGGCGTGTTCCATGTTTTCAAGGGTAAGAATCCCATTGGTGCGATCGAGCAGGGTTTCAATGTCTGTATCGGTCATGGCTCTGGCCATTTCAACGGTATAGCCCGGTAAATGACCAATATCTTCGCGGATGGTGGCTCGATAGGCTTCCCAGTTGGCAATCCCCACCCCAAAGGTAATTTTGACTTGGTGGATTTCTGCATAGCTTTGGGCCGCTAAGGCGGCAGCAGCCGTCAGCAATCCTGGCGTTGCTCCACAGCCTGTTAAATAGGTAATCCCAGATGCTGCCAGATCGGACTGTAGCCCTAGGAGTTGTTCGACTGCGCTGGTTCGTTTAATAGCATCCACCAAGACGCCTTTCCATCCAGCGTCAATAAATTGCTGGGCAACCGATGCCATAAAGGTATTGGGTAAATTAGGCAAAGCCAAAAGAACCCTGAAACCCGATCGCCGTGCTGGGCAATTAAATCTGCAACACTTTGTTCGCTCAACGTACCGCCTGTTTCGTCATACCCCACAGATCCCCGACTTTGGTAAAGGGCGATCGTCTGTGTCGCATTCAATCCTTCTGGACTGTAAAGATAGCCTTCCCGATCCGCTGCGGCAACCCATCTTAAATCTTGCTTGGGTGAAAGCAATTGAGCGGCGGCTTGCCCCAGTCCACCAAAGCCAAGAACCCCAACAGGTATAGGCGCGGACCAATTAGAGGTTGAAGAATTCAATTGCGTGGTCAAGGGATTCTCCTTTGAAGTCATGAGTTGTTATCGTTTGAGGGCATCGGGTCCATTATTACAGGCACGTTACCCAATGCAGCAGAACGGTCTAATTTTGCATCTTAAGGTGGAAATACACAATTTGTTACAAGACCTATGGTGCCTTGACGGGTTTAGAGGATTACGCGACACTAGCAATAAAGTGAAGACTCCTTCGTTTAATAACTTTTGTTTACTTGCTTATATCAAGCTTAAGAAAAGTCTTTATCTTAAATGTGAAAGCTAATCTTCGAGAGAGTGATTTGCTTCAGACCATGGTTCGTTTGGCTGGTTCCTCATGGAGTGCCTATGGAAACGTTAGAGTTCATCATCTACCCAGATGGCCGCGTTCAGGAAAAGGTGACGGGTGTTATCGGGGCTTCTTGTGCTGAAGTAACAGCGTTAATAGAATCCCAGTTAGGGCAAGTCATCAATTATCAGCCCACATCGGAATACTTTTCAAAACAAAATACCTGCGAATCCACGGCTTCGGCCCAGGTTAGCTTTAGTCAATGGTAATTGTTGTTATTTAAGAAAAAAATTTGCCATGTCACACTTCAGCCAAATTAAAACCAAAATTCGGAACCTTCCAGCCCTGGAATCTGCCCTCACGGATCTCGGTCTAGCTTGGAAGAAAGGACCAGAGCCCGTTCAGGGGTATCAGGGTCAAACCCAGACCGCCGAATTGGTGGTGGAACAAGAAAATGGCTACGGTATTGGGTTTAGTTGGAACGGCCAAGAGTACGAATTGGTGTCCGATTTGGACTTTTGGAAGCAGGCTTGGTCTGTGGATCGTTTTCTGGCTAAGGTGACGCAGCGTTACGCTTACCATACCGTGTTGGAAACTGCGACCTCTCAAGGGTTCCAAGTGGCTCAAGAAGCACAAAACTCTGATGGGAGTATTCGTTTAGTTGTACAACGCTGGAGTGCGTAATGTCTCCGCAAGCCGACCCCGAAGTGTTGGGGGTCGATCGGAGATCGGGTAATGAGCCTGAGTTAGGCGGTCAACTCCGCGATCGCACGACTCGTTCTGGGTTAGAGCCCGAGCTAGGTGGAGCCTTTCGCCAGCGAGGTGTTTATGTCGATGAAGTGACCTGTATTGGATGTCGGCATTGCGCTCTGGTAGCCCGAAATACTTTCTTTATTGAAGAGGGATATGGGCGTTCGAGGGTATTTCGCCAGGATGGCGATCCAGATGAGATCGTGCAAGAGGCGATCGATACTTGTCCGGTTGACTGTATTCATTGGGTTGACTATTCTCGTTTGAAACGCCTAGAGTCTGAGCGTAAGGATCAGGTTATTTCCTTGCCTGGCACCCCACTCGATCCATCTATTCGCAGAAAACGTCGCCCCAAGTAGGTTCTACGGGCTAAAAGTTTAATTTGAAGATGCTTTGCAGATGTATAAATGCAAAGCATTTTTAATGGACTGAATTGGTTAGATTAAAGTTGGGCATCCTGAAAAAGGTGTTTGTACGATCTGTGAGCCTCTGCGAAAGAGAATATTGTTATTTAGGAACAAGCTTCCGCTCATTAGAAACAGACCTAGACTTATGGAGGACCAATCATCGTGCAAAAAATTCTTGTCATTGAAGATCAACCAGAGATTCGGAGTAATCTGCTTGAATTGTTAGAGGCTGAAAACTTTCAAACCTATGAAGCCGAAGATGGTTCTGAAGGGGTTCAGGCGGCTCAAGAGAATCTTCCAGATTTAATTATTTGCGATGTAATGATGCCAGAGCTAGATGGCTATGATGTCCTCAACTTGCTTCGCCAAGATTCTAAAACAGCAATGATTCCCTTTATTTTTCTGACTGCTAAAGCAACAGGGGAGGACCTTAGAAGGGGCATGAATTTAGGTGCGGATGATTATCTTTCCAAACCTTTTACTCGTACAGAACTGTTGAGTGCAATTGATGCTCGATTATCTAAAATCAAGACTTTTACTCAACATACTGAAGATCAAATGATCGGTTTATGTCAGAGACTTTCATTTTCGATCCCTGACAAAATTTTCGATCCTTTAGATGAGATTTCTAATATCTCAGAAGCCTTTATCCAAGATTCCGCAGTCATAAAGCCAGGGGATATTGCTACGCTTGGCAGAAATATAAAAGTAAATGCTAATTACTTGCAGCGTGCAATGCAAAATTTCTTCCTCTATATGAATATAGAATTTTTGGCTTGTAATGAAGCATCTCTTGAGGATCTCAAAGATTCCATTACTATGAGGCCAGGAGATTTTATTTTTATGATTGCAATGCAAAAAGCAAAGCAAGCAGGTCGATCTAAGGATGTAAAGGTTAAGCCTGAAAATGTTCAGGTCATGATTGCAACGGAAGATTTTAAAAAGATTTTTGAGGAGCTATTGAATTTTGTTCTTGCTTTTTCTGAGAACGAAACGCCGATTGCTTTAGAAACATTTGTTAAGAATGATACTTTCTATTGTTCAATTCAGTGTACAGGGAACTCTCTTTCCCCAGAAATGATCGAGCAGATATCTCAAGCGGAAGATTTGACTCGGGGATTTTATGAAGCCTTGGATCCTGGTCTAGGGGTACTCCTAGCTCAGCGTATTACGGAGCTTTATGGCGGTTCATTTAGCCTGAGTTATGACGATGAAGTGTCTCTCACCACAACGGTCTCTTTGCCGATAAAGTCATCAGAATTGTGAATGATCCAAGCAATAGAATTAGGTAACTCGTGTGATGGTGCGATCGACGGCTTTAAGATAGCTGCGACATTTTGGGCAGCGTTTGCCCATCGGAGGGACGACGAGGCGGTGTCCACATTTAGGGCAGGGGCCACGGGCGATCGACCATTGCAATACAATCCCAAGACTCATTAAAACCAGCCAGGTGGGAATTGTACCCCAGAGCCAGGGTCTTGGCACTTGGGGGAGCAATATTAAAACGACCGCAATAAAGAGGGTTGTAACGCTACCCCAGGCTACACCACCAAAAATCCTCATATTGGTGGTGTAGGGTAAGTCATCTTCGCGATCCTGATGTGTCGGATGTTCGGGCATAATCTTGAAGGGTAATAGTTTGAGTCAACAATTATGGCGCGTCTACTAGCAGGTGATATTGGCGGAACAAAAACGTTACTCCGATTAAATGAATTAACACCAACGGGGGACACCACGCTTCTTTACGAAAGGGAGTATCCCAGTGCAAAATTTCCGCATCTGAATCATATAGTGAAGCAGTTTCTGGAGGAAACAGAGAGTTCCCCTCCAGCAGCAGCTTGTTTTGCGATCGCAGGTCCAGTGAGCAACGACCGATCCAAGGTTACTAATTTAGCTTGGGATCTCGATGCCAGGCAGATGGAGACCGAACTAGGGATTGCAAAGATACGTCTCATTAATGATTTTGCCGCAGTTGGTTACGGTATCTTAACGCTTCAACCTGAAGATTTAGTGGTGCTCCAAGATCGACCTAAAGTATTGGAGGCAACCGTTGCAGTTTTAGGGGCTGGAACGGGTTTAGGAGAAGCTTTGTTGGTTTGGCAGCAAGAAGGCTATGAAGTTTTGGCAACGGAAGGCGGCCATACGGACTTTGCGGCCAGAACTGAATTAGAAGTTGGGCTTTTACAGTTCCTCAGAGAACGTCACGGAAGAGTTTCCGTAGAACGAGTGGTTTCTGGGGAAGGAATTTACCGGATTTATGAATATTTGCGAGCTTCCAGTTTTGCTCCAACCTCTGCTGATGTAGAAGCTGAGCTGGCTCAGGGCAATGGTCCTGCTGTGGTTTCCAAACATGCTCTGGCTAAAACCGATCGCCTGTGTACGCAAGCGTTAGACCTATTTGTGGCAGCTTATGGTGCAGAAGCGGGAAATTTAGCGCTGAAATGCTTGCCTTATGGGGGATTGTATTTAGCTGGGGGGGTGGGCGCAAAAATTTTGCCGAAGTTACGGGATGGTGAGTTTATGGAAAACTTCTTAGACAAAGGCAGAATGCGATCGCTATTAGAAAATATTCCAGTTTCTTTAATTACAAACCCTAAAGTGGGTCTGTTGGGTGCTGCACTTTATGCCCAAAGGTTGATTTAATTCTTTATCCAGAATGTTTTGCAGCTTCAAGCCGATGTTGAACCTTATTTTTGACTCGATCGCGCAGGGTACATAAGGTCTGAAATTCTTCGCAAAGGGCTGCTTGATGAGACCATAATGGTTTTAATGGGGCTTTGAATACCCAAGGCGCTGAATAATGATTTGAGACGTTAATTCCCATCGCGGTTTTGATGAGATAGGTTCCATAAACGGTAACCGTCAGGGCTAACAGTATTTTGGGCGATCGCTTGAGCCACTTTTGCATTGAGAGTCTTTGCCAAATTTGGTCTTATGAAGTCTAACGTTTTTATGACAGATGGGTTGCGATCGCGATCGTAGGGGTAGAGGAGCCTGATGAAGAAAAATACACCCATACAGATCCTGATTTATGTTGTATTGGGGTTTTATGGTGTTATTACGTTGATTCCCTTTGTATGGGCTATTTCGGCTTCCTTTAAACCGTTGGCAGAGCTGACCAGCGGACAATTCAACTGGATTCCCCAGCAATTCACTCTAGAAAACTATCGCCAAATTTTTGAACGCGAGCCGTTGTTTGGTCGCTGGGTGGGCAACAGTCTTTTAATTGGGGTGAGTGTTACCCTGCTCAATCTTTTGTTCAACTCAATGGCAGGGTATGCTTTAGCCCGTTTAAATTTTGTTGGACGGCGGTTCTGGTTTTTCTTGATTCTGGCCGTGTTGGCGGTTCCGGCTCAGGTGACGCTAATTCCTACGTTTTTGATTTTGAAGGTGTTGGGGTGGCTGAACTCCTATCAAGGCATGGTAGTGCCGGGGATGGTGAATGCCACGTTTATTTTTATGATGCGCCAGTTTTTTGTGAATTTTCCTAAGGAATTGGAAGAGGCGGCAGCCTTGGATGGCTTAAATCCGTTCCAAATCTTTTGGTATATTGTCCTGCCTCTGGCCAAACCTGCTTTGGCCGCCCAGGCAATATTTGTTCGCCAATTCAAATCTGAAGTGCAACAGGTGCTGATGGATGAGAACAAAATACTTCGTAAGGCGTTCGATAGTCAAGGGATTTTCTCGGTCTGTGATTGATTAAGTCCACTGCATTTTTTAACGCTTC
>JAAURS010000160.1 GCA_012032135.1 Acaryochloridaceae cyanobacterium RU_4_10
AAGAGAAAATTATTCTCCACTCTCAGGACCTGAAGGTTTTTCCAATTCGGGCTGAACAATCTCGTTTTCTGAGTCAGGACAGATGCAAAAAGTCTCACGAATGCTTCACCAGAGGAAAGTATAAGTTTCCATAACCGATGTATCGATCGTCTTTTTGACAAATGCACGAAAACTCACCTTTATCGAACACAAATATAACTGTTTAATTACTTATTGTTTCGATATTTTTGTGAATTATCAATGAAATTATGAATAGATATATAGATTTTTATATTCTTTCCTGAAGGAAAAAACCTTATGATTACTGAAGACTTCAACATTGAGAAAAGTTTGGATTAAATTACCGCTTGAATCAAAGACCATACCCAGTCCCAGAAGCGCATTCGTTACAGTTGGTGACTGACGCGCGGTATTCCAGTCGCGGATCTTCGGGGCAGCGAACAGAGGGAAAGTGGTACGCAACCTAAAAACAGCCTACGCACAAGTTCTTATTGACAACAAAGAGCAGCCCTTAGAAGTTGTTTGAAACTCCCAAAAGCGCCACTATTAAGACTGTTTAACCAATGGGCGGTGAGGGGCTCGAACCCCCGACATTCTCGGTGTAAGCGAGATGTCCCCTATCGCTGAGTTGATTTACTGGAGAGCATTTCAGGCATTCTCAATAAAACGGCGTACCAGAACTCGTACCAGTAGTGCCGCAATCCTCTGGCTCCATCGCTTCAGAATTTATTGATTCACCCCTAAGTGAGTAGAGATTGCGTCCACTTTTCGGTTGATGGCAGACAACCGCGTCGTAACATCCATCCGGTCTTGATTGGCGTTAGATGTGGTTGCTGCAAGTTGATGAGTCAGACGATCCATGTTGTCGGTGTATCGTCTCAAGTCCTGACTGAAAGATTCCAGGAATCGATTGTTAGATGCCACCACTTGGGTAAGTTCGGTGATTCTCTGGGAGTTTCCTTCAACCACTTGCTCAATACGTGACATTCGGGCATCGCTTTCAATTGCCATCCTCTCTAGCCGCTCATCAATCCGAGCCATCCGTTCATCGCTTTCACGTTTTGAACGCTCTGACTCGATAGCCATCCTCTCTAACCGTTCATCAATGCGGCTCATGCGTTCGTTACTGGATGCGATCGCCTCATTGTTGGCCTGAATTGCCGTCACCACAGTTGAAGCAAACCTATCCAGGGTTTCATCTGTCCATCTTTCGGTCATGACTCACCGTCCTTGCTACAAGTCATCAATTCACGCTGTGCCGCTTCGGTGATGACCCGGCGTAGCCATGCTGAACGGTTGGGCAGCGATCGCACTGCTGCATCAATGGGAATAGGGACACGAGCAATTAAGCCCACTGGGGCTAACGGTTCTTTAGTATCGTCGTGTCGTTGAATTGGCCTTAAGTTTTCAAGATTGGGTTGAGGGTTTCCCATACTTCTCAAAATCACTGTAAACAACAATATAATATGAAAAGCGTACCAATCTACAAACCCAAACAACCCTTAACGGCCTATCTTCGTCGCTCTTATTGACAACAAAAACAGACCTTCAGAAGTTGTTTGGAACTCCCAAAAGCCCTTACACTAAGTTTCCAAAACCAATGGGCGGTGAGGGGCTCGAACCCCCGACATTCTCGGTGTAAGCGAGACGCTCTACCAACTGAGCTAACCGCCCCTGCTTGACAAGTCAGCTTATATCATAGCAAACATTTATTGATTTTGGACGGTGTTTTTTGCTGAAATTCCAAATTCAGTTTTCAACCTCATTCCAGTCCAGAACGCGACCTCTCCAAAACTGAAACCTCCCACAAAGGGAGGTTTCAGAAAATGGGGATGAAGCGAAATGTTGTCGCTATGCCTCGCTGGGCGTGCTGCTTAAAATCTCCGCTGGGAGCCGCCTAAAGCTCAGACGTTCATTAGCAACATCTACAAAAATGGTGTCTCCATCATTAAAGTCACCCCGCAGAATCCCCTTTGCCAAAGTAGTTTCCAACTCTCGCTGAATCGTTCGCTTGAGCGGACGAGCACCGTAGACCGGATCGTAGCCCACTTCCGCTAATAAATCTAAAGCCTCATCGGTCAGCTTGAGAGACATCTTGCGTTCTTGCAAACGCTTTTCAAGCCGCTTAACTTGAAGCTTCACAATATTGCGGAGCTGATCCTTCCGCAAACTGTGGAAAATAATCAATTCGTCCACGCGGTTCAAGAATTCTGGACGGAACTGACTGCGCAGCGTCTCAAGCACCCGTGCCTGCATTTCGCTATAGCGACTGTCATCGCCAGCCAAATCTAAGATGTACTGGGATCCAATATTGCTGGTCATAATGATGATGGCATTCTTGAAGTCCACCGTACGGCCTTGGGCGTCCGTTGCCCGTCCATCATCCAAAATTTGCAACATGATATTAAATACATCAGGGTGTGCTTTTTCAATTTCGTCAAATAATATGACGGAATAGGGTCGCCGTCGCACGGCTTCCGTGAGCTGCCCTCCTTCGTCATAGCCCACATATCCTGGAGGTGCCCCCACTAGCCGCGATACGGAATGTTTTTCCATATATTCCGACATATCAATGCGCACCATTGCTTCTTCCGTATCAAACATGAAAGCAGCAAGGGCTTTAGCGAGTTCGGTTTTACCCACGCCCGTCGGACCTAAAAAGATAAAGCTCGCGATCGGTCGGTTGGGATCTGCTAGTCCAGCTCGCGATCGCTGGATAGCATCTGCTACCGCAGTCACGGCTTCGTCTTGACCAATGACCCGTTGATGGAGTTCGTCTTCTAGGTTGAGCAGCTTGTCCATTTCAGATTGGACCAGCTTGCTGACCGGAATCCCCGTCCACTTTGCAATAATTTCAGCAATATCGTCTTCAGTGACTTCTTCACGCAGCATGGAAAACCAGAAGTTTGGGTTTGAGTCAAGCTCACTTCCGCTTGTTCCAGATCGCGCTGCAAGCTGGTTAGCTTTCCGTACTTCAGTTCGGCGGCACGGTTGAGATCGTAATCTCGTTCGGCCTGTTGGACTTCAACATTGACACGGTCAATAACTTCCTTGATGCTTTGAATCTTGTCAATGACCTGTTTCTCAGATTGCCATTGGGCATTGAGACTGGACTGTTGTTCCTTCCAATCTGCTAATTCTTTTTCTAAACGACCCAGTCGATCTTGGGACGCGCGATCGCTTTCTTTTTGCAAGGACAACCGCTCCATTTCCAACTGAAGCACCTTGCGATCGATTTCGTCGAGGGCTTCTGGCTTGGAAGTGATTTCCATTTTTAGCTTCGCGGCGGATTCGTCAACCAGATCGATTGCCTTATCGGGGAGGAAGCGATCGCTAATGTATCGGGTTGATAAGGTGGCTGCTGCCACAAGGGCATTATCGGAAATCTTGACCCCGTGGTGGACTTCGTAACGTTCTTTGAGACCGCGCAGAATAGAGATTGTATCTTCAATACTGGGTTGGTCTATCATCACTTGCTGAAAGCGTCGCTCTAGAGCCGCATCTTTCTCAATGTACTTGCGATACTCATCCAGAGTTGTTGCCCCAATGCAGCGCAGTTCTCCCCGCGCCAGCATGGGTTTGAGGAGGTTGCCCGCATCCATTGCACCTTGGGTAGCTCCAGCCCCCACCACCGTATGGATTTCATCAATAAACAAAATAATTTGTCCCGCAGAATCCGTCACTTCTTTGAGCACCGCTTTCAAGCGTTCTTCAAATTCGCCTCGGTATTTGGCTCCTGCAATCAGCGCTCCCATGTCTAAAGAAATGAGCTTGCGATCGCGCAAGGATTCCGGCACATCTCCGGCAATAATGCGTTGGGCCAACCCTTCTGCGATCGCGGTTTTACCGACACCCGGTTCGCCAATTAAGACAGGGTTGTTTTTGGTCCGGCGGGATAGAATTTGGACCGTACGACGAATTTCATCATCCCGACCGATCACGGGGTCCAGTTTGCCTGACTTAGCCAGTTGGGTGAGGTCGCGGCCATACTTTTCAAGGGATTCGTACTTGCCTTCTGGATTTTGGTCTGTCACTTTTTGGCTCCCTCTAATTTGTTCGATAACAGTACGCAGTTTTTTCTCATCCAGACCGACTTCCTTAAACAATGCCTGCCCAAAGCGATCGTCTTTGGCATAGGCTAGGACTAAATGTTCGATTGAAATAAAATCATCTTCAAACTCTTTACGATAATTTTCTGCTCGGTCAAACAGGGTATCTAAACTCCGACCCAAATACACCGAGCCACTAGGATTGCTGAGCTTAGCTTGTTTATTAATAAATTCAGTCGCGCGATCGCGCAGCTTTCGAACGTTCACTCCAGCTTTATTAAAAATACTGATGGCCAAACCCTCTTGCTCTAGAAGTGCCTGCAATAAATGTTCGCTTTCAAATTGTTGTTGCTGAGCCTGCTTGACGATTTCGGGGGTCCGAACGATCGCTTCCCAGGCTTTTTCCGTAAACTGATTGGGGTTTGTGGGTTGCATAGATAAGGTTTCCTCCCGAGGGTCAGCATTAGGTTGGCACTTTGCGTGGCAGCAAAGCAATCGACTTTAGGCTGTTTACAGTCATTGTAGAAAGAAGACCCAAAATAGGTGGATCGGTATTTACGCCCTTAGAAATAGAGATTTACGGCCCTTTGGGCATCTTTGAAAACGAGTGGAGGGGTGAGATTAAAAGATCGCCTTACAAAACTTTAAAAGATTCAAACAAAATGTTCAAAATTCCCAATACAACCTAAGTCATGCTAAGTTTGGGACCAACATTGAGCTTGTAAAGCAATTTGCTTTCTAAAAATACAAAGCTATCCCAGTTCAGTTGATAACGGTTGAGGGGAAATTCATGCACCTGTTGATGATTCGCCATGCAGAGTCGGTGGGGAATCGCGAATATCGGATGCAGGGACGTGTGGATTATGGTCTCTCACAGCAAGGTGTAGAACAAGCCCACGTTTTGGGACAGTTTCTTGCGAGTAGCATTTGGAAGCCAACCCACATTTACACCAGTTCTTTACAGCGCGCAGTTCACACCACTGAGATTCTGCGCGATTACTGGGCCACCCGTGAGGAGGTTTCACCCATTACCCTTTGGCCCAATCTTCAAGAAGTGAGGAATGGGGTTTTAGAAGGGCTGACTTGGGCTGAAGCTCAAGTCAAACATCCCAACTTATGCGCGTCACTGATTGCCTCAACGGATTGGGTGCCCATTCCAGAGGCAGAAACCCTCACAGCATCCCCACGCGCGCAACATGAAGTACTTCAGACTTTACTGACCCGACATGAGAATCAAGATCGAGTCTGGATTGTCAGTCACGGTGGGTTTTTGCAGTATTTAGTGGCAGCCGTCCTGGGCAGCGATCGCGTGTGGGGACTCTCCATTCCTCCCACGGCACTCTTTGAATTTGTCATAGACTGCGCTCGTTGGGACGTGACGGATCAAAACCGATTCAATGCCATGTTGTGGCGCATCTGTCGGTTTAATGAAGTAGAACACCTCAAAGCATCCACGGAACTGTGATGTTAGTTTTGACTGCCGACCATGTCGATGCCATTCAGCGCCACGCCGAGCAAACCTATCCAGAAGAATGTTGTGGGTTGTTGTTGGGCACTCAAATCGATCGGGAACGCGATCGCGAACATAAAGTTTTAGTAAATTTATCCCGCCCCCAATGTTTCGGGATCGGTCCTTAGAGAAAGATCCCGAGCAAGCCGATACGACAGCCCATCGGCGGTATCAGATCGATCCCAGCGCGATGATGGCAGTGCAACGGTACGCCCGTGCCAAGGGTTGGGATATCATAGGAATCTATCATTCTCATCCGAATCACGATGCAATTCCCTCTGAATGGGATCGAGCGTGGGCGTGGCCCCAATACTCCTACGCGATCGTTTCGGTTAAGAATGGTACGGCTCGCGATCTTCAGAGCTGGACCTTAGATATACACCATGAGTTTTTACCTGAGAGGCTTATGGTTTCTGGCGTAACTCCCCCTCAAGTTGGGCCAAACCTTGAAGATGCCATTTAGAGAAAAAGGTCTCGTTGCAGGATAACAACTATGCTCAATCCCAATCTGGATGAAATCCAGTTAACCAAAGACGATTACGAGCGGTATTCCCGCCATTTGATCTTGCCGGAGGTTGGCCTTGAGGGTCAAAAAAGACTCAAGGCTGCCAGTATTCTCTGTGTCGGTACGGGAGGGTTAGGTTCGCCGTTACTACTGTATTTAGCAGCAGCAGGCGTCGGTCGCCTGGGAATCGTGGATTTTGACGTGGTGGATTTTTCTAATCTCCAGCGTCAGGTGATTCATGGGACTTCTTGGGTGGGCAAGCCCAAAATTGAGTCGGCTAAAAACCGGATTTTAGAGATTAACCCCTACTGTCAGGTGGATCTTTACGAGACGCAGTTCACGTCTGAAAATGCGCTCAAAATCGCGGAACCCTACGACATGATTATTGACGGGACGGATAATTTCCCCACCCGTTACTTGGTGAACGACACCTGTGTGTTGCAGAACAAGCCCAATGTCTATGGTTCTATCTTTAGATTTGAAGGCCAAGCCACGGTCTTTAACTATGAAGGTGGTCCCAACTACCGCGACCTCTACCCCGAACCCCCACCCCCTGGATTGGTGCCATCCTGCGCTGAAGGTGGCGTGCTGGGGATTCTTCCTGGCATTATTGGGGTAA
Source organism: Acaryochloridaceae cyanobacterium RU_4_10 (assembly GCA_012032135.1). Lineage (GTDB taxonomy): Bacteria > Cyanobacteriota > Cyanobacteriia > Thermosynechococcales > Thermosynechococcaceae > JAAURS01. The sequence continues at coordinate 6,684 of JAAURS010000160.1, forward strand.
TTCAGGCAACCGAGGCCATCAAAATCATTTTGGGTCAAGGCACCACCCTGAGCGGAAGGTTGCTCCTGTTTAACGCCCTAGACATGAAGTTCCGGGAACTAAAGCTGCGCCCGAACCCAGAGCGCCCCGTTATTGAAAAGCTTATCGATTACGAAATGTTCTGTGGAATCCCGCAAGCGAAGGCTGCGGAAGCCGAACAGCAGGCGGCAATTCCTGAGATGACGGTGACAGAGCTGAAACAGGTGCTTGATGGCGGAGCTAAGGACTATGTACTCCTTGATGTCCGCAATCCCAATGAGTATGAGATTGCCAAAATTCCTGGCTCGGTGTTAGTCCCTTTACCGGATATTGAAAACGGTCAGGGCGTGGAGAAAGTGCGATCGCTCCTCAATGGCGATCGCCTCATCGTGCACTGCAAGATGGGCGGACGTTCCATGAAAGCTCTGGGCATTCTCAAGAGTGCGGGGATTGATGGCACCAATGTCAAAGGTGGCATCCAAGCTTGGAGCCGCTGAAGTAGACGCATCGGTACCGGAGTATTAAGGATCTCGTAGGGGGGAGGTCTTTGGGCCTGCCTCCTATCATGGGTCTTCCAATGTTTATTTACGATTGAGGTTGGGATGGGTAGCGAAATACAGACCGTTACAGGCACTGGTATTCCCTTAGTGGGCAATGACATTGACACAGACCGCATTATTCCCGCTCGATTCTTAAAGTGCATCACATTCGATGGCCTAGGGGAAGGCGTCTTTGCAGACGATCGCACCCAAACCCAAGGGCAACATCCCTTCGATTTGCCTCAGTATCAGGGAGCCAAGGTATTGGTCGTCAACGCAAATTTTGGTTGTGGGTCATCCCGCGAACACGCGCCCCAAGCGATCACCCGTTGGGGAATCCAAGCGGTCGTCGGGGAGAGTTTTGCAGAGATTTTTCTGGGAAACTGTGGTGCGATCGGGTTGCTGTGCGTGACGGCTGAGGCTGAAACCATTACCCATCTTCAGACCTCAATTCAAAACAACCCTCAATTGACCATTACGGTCGATATTGAGTCCCTGCAATTGCAGGCCAGGGACTTTGCCGCACCCATTAAAATGGGAGATGGGTCGCGTCAAATGATGTTGTCTGGGACGTGGGATACCTGCGGTCAATTAGTATCGGGGGCTGAAACCACCCGCGCTACGGCAGCAAAACTGCCCTACCTGACGTGGAAATAATGTTTTGGGGGATCGGCATCTCTGAGCGACTGTACTGTACGGTAAAACAAAAAGCTTATGAGCGATAGCGACGCACCAAGAGTCTGCCCCAATCCCTATAGAGTCACCATCGCGGATGGAGATAGCACAACGGATTTGCAAATCCTGGAAGGAACCCTCGGTCCCGCTGCGGTGGATATTCAGCAGCTCTATGGCCAGCATAATTTACTGGCCTATGACCCCGGCTTTCGCTCAACTGCTTCTTGCAAGAGTGCCATTACCTTTATTGATGGCGATGCTGGAATTCTCCTGTATCGCGGGTATCCCATAGAAGAACTGGCAGAGCATAGCAACTTTATGGAAGTTGCACATTTGCTAATGTTTGGCGAACTGCCAACCCTTAACGGATACAAGCCATTTTGGACTGAGATCACCCGTCATACCCTTCTGCACGAACAAGTTCTAAACTTTTATCGGGGTTTCCGTCGCGATGCCCACCCGATGGCCATCATGGTGGGGGTTGTGGGTGCCCTTTCTGCCTTTTATCACGATGATATCGACCTTCAAGATCGAGACTCGCGCATCCATGCGGCCCTTCGTTTGCTGGCCAAAATCCCCACAATCGCAGCAGCCAGCCACACCTACAGTGTCGGACGCCCAATACGCTACCCCTGCAACGATTTAGACTATGCAGGAAATTTTCTGCAAATGATTTTTGGGGTGCCGAGCGAAACCTATAAAGTCGATCCGGTTTTATCTAAGGCAATGGATCTCATTTTTGTCCTCCATGCCGATCACGAACAAAATGCTTCAACCTCTACAGTGCGTCTAGCCGCGTCTTCTGGAGCCAACCCGATCGCTTGTATTGCAGCGGGAATTGCAAGTTTGTGGGGGCCTGCCCACGGTGGAGCCAATGAAGCAGTGATTCGGATGTTGACGGAGATTGGCAAAGCTGAAAATATTCCCAAGGCGATCGCACGGGCGAAGGACAAAAATGACTCGTTCCGATTGATGGGGTTTGGACACCGGGTCTATAAAAACTTTGATCCACGGGCGCGGGTGATCCAAAAATGGCCAAGGATGTTTTAGACCATTTGGGCATTGACGATCCGCTGTTGGATATTGCCATGCGCCTTGAGGAAATTGCGCTCCAGGATGAATACTTTGTGGAGCGTAAGTTATACCCCAACGTCGATTTTTACTCCGGCATTTTACTTCAAGCAATGGGTTTCCCCACCAATATGTTTACGGCTATTTTTGCCTTAGCTCGGACGGCAGGATGGTTGAGCCATTGGTTAGAGTTGACAGAAGACGGTCACGGAATCGATCGCCCTCGCCAGATTTATATAGGCCCCACAAAACGGCTTTATCCTAAAAACTAAACTGAGGTCTTTCGGGAGTTTGCGATGCAACCGCAGCCCATTATTACTAACTCATCCCAGCGTCTCAGGACAATATCCTAGACCCTGAATAAATTGTTGGCGAAATGCTTCAATTTCTGATAGGTCTGGTTGGCCGTGGGCAATCACTGCAACTTGATATCGTTGCATGACATCAATGGGAGAGTAACCGTATTCCAAATCTGCCAAAACCTGACGAAGGCGAATATTGGGTTGATACGCAACCCCTAACTCACCTAAAAAGGCTTGAAAATCACCCAACCGATGGGCAGACCATTGTGAGGTACAGAAACTCTTAACACCCAGCCATCTAACTGATGTACCACCGTCATGAAGCGGATGGGTTCCGTACTGGCTTCTTAAGATACTGAATGACACGAAGAACGAGGGTGGCATTACCAAGATAGTATAGAAAGTCCATAAGCTATGCCTTTTGTAAACACCCTTAGTGCACTTTAGTCAAAGCTGGATGTCGTATTTCTATTGTTTCGGAGTCTAAAAGCTCTTGATAGGGGAAAACCACGCGACTTTATAGGGGGGTATACCCATTTTTGTTTTAAAATCCCTATCCAGAGCCAATTTCTAGGTGATTATACGGACTGAGTTTTAGTTTTGATTGACGTTTTTGACGCAGCACCCCAAGATGCTTGATTCACCCCCACCCCATTCAAAAGACATCAATCCAGATGAATGGTTGTCAGCCTATGACTATGAACTACCAGAAGATCGAATTGCCCAAGTCCCTGTGGTTCCGCGCGATCGTTCAAAATTATTGGTTGTCGGTCGCCTACTCCATCAGCATCGCATCTTTCAAGACTTACCGCAGCTTTTGCAGCCAGGAGATTTACTGGTTCTCAACAACACCCGCGTCATTCCAGCCCGATTGCTGGGACGCAAAGTCCCTACCTTTGGGTCAGAAGCTCACTCAGTTTCCGTTGAAGTGTTTCTATTAGAACCCAGGGGAGAAGGATACTGGCTAGCACTTGTCAAACCAGGGCGACGCCTCAAACCTGGAGCAAAAATTGAGTTTGGAGAACCCCATTCCCTCTTGCTTCACGCCGAAGTCATTGAGACCGACGAAGCGACACGAGGACGAATCCTCAAGTTTGAGACGAGTCCCAATCTGGACTTCGATCGAGCTATTGCAAAGTTAGGACAAGTTCCATTACCGCCTTATATCCAATCCCATGAGGCCGAACCGGAACAGTACCAAACCGTCTTTGCCGTTGCTCCAGGAGCTGTGGCAGCTCCCACCGCAGGGTTGCAC
>JAAURS010000161.1 GCA_012032135.1 Acaryochloridaceae cyanobacterium RU_4_10
TGAATGGGCTGAGAAGCCCGATGATGCATCGGTGATTCTTTACAACACTTGCACCATTCGAGACAACGCCGAACAAAGGGTTTATTCCCATTTGGGAAGACAAGCTAAACGCAAACAAAAGGAACCCGGACTCACCCTTGTGATGGCGGGGTGCGTCGCTCAACAAGAAGGGGAAGCTCTCCTCCGCCGCGTGCCGGAACTGGACTTGGTCATGGGTCCGCAGCATGCCAATCGACTTCAGGATTTGTTGGGGCAAGTATTTGATGGAAATCAGGTGTGCGCCATAGAACCCATCCATATTGTGGAAGACATCACCAAACCTCGCCGCGATAGTACGGTAACGGCATGGGTCAATGTCATCTATGGCTGTAACGAGCGTTGCACTTACTGTGTAGTACCTGGCGTGCGGGGAGTGGAGCAATCCCGTACTCCCGAGGCAATTAAGGCTGATATGGAAGAATTGGGCCGTCAGGGTTTCAAAGAAGTGACGCTCTTGGGCCAAAACATTGATGCCTATGGTCGCGATTTGCCTGGAATAACTCCAGAAGGCAGATATCTCAATACTTTGACGGATTTGCTCTATTTTGTGCACGATGTGCCTGGAATTGAGCGAATTCGGTTTGCAACCAGCCACCCGCGTTATTTCACAGAGCGCCTCATTCGCGCCTGCGCGGAGTTGCCCAAGGTTTGCGAACATCTCCATATTCCGTTCCAGTCAGGTGACAATGACATCCTCAAGGCGATGAGCCGAGGATACACGCACGATCGCTACCGCCGAATTATTGACATGGTCCGTTCCTATATGCCGGATGCTTCCATCAGTGCAGATGCGATCGTGGGATTTCCTGGCGAAACGGAGGAACAGTTCGAAAATACGCTGAAGCTAACGGAGGATGTTGAGTTCGATATGCTCAATACCGCTGCGTATTCGCCCGTCCGGGACGCCTGCGGCCCTTTGGCAGGATCAGCTCAGCGAGGAGGTCAAGGCCGATCGCCTTCAACGGCTGAACCGTCTGGTGAATGAAAAGATAGCGTTGCGATCGCAGCGTTACTTGGGCCGAACGGAGGAAATTTTGGTTGAGGATGTCAACCTTAAAGACCCCAATCAGGTGATGGGGCGTACGAGAGGCAATCGGCTCACGTTTTTTGCGGGGGATATTGAGAAGCTCAGAGGACAATTGGTTCAGGTCAAAATTACGGAGGCTCGGCCCTTTAGTTTGACGGGGACTCCGTTGGTGCCTGTGTTGAGTTAGAGCGGTTGGTGACTTATTTGCGATAGCGCGAGCGCTAACTTGTCAGTTCGCAGGGTATAGACTCAAACTCTATTGCGTCGAATAGCGTCAAAAAGTTGCCTAACTTCCCTTCAGCTATACTGAGATAGTCCTGCTGGAGTGTCCTGCAATGGTTCGTCTTGATACCAGCCCCCCCTCGGTGAGTGAAGAGACTCCTGATGACATTCAGTGGCCTCCCACAAATCTCTATAGTGACGAGCCACCCTTGGAAACTGATTTTCACCGCAACCAGATTGACCTGTTGATTCGACTTCTCAAGTATTGGTGGCAAGACCGTCCAGATTTTTACATCTCCGGCAATTTGACGGTGTACTACAACGAACAGCAGCTCAAGAAGCGGGACTTTCGAGGGCCGGATATTTTTGTAGTGCTGGGTGCAGAAAAAAAAAGACCGTCGCAGTTGGGCGGTTTGGGAAGAAGGGGGCAAGTACCCCAATGTTGTGATTGAACTTCTCTCTAGTGCCACGGTAACGGTAGACAAAGGTGCTAAGAAAGATTTGTATCAGAATGTGTGGCGGGTACCCAATTATTTCTGGTTTCATCCCCAGACGCTAGAGCTTGCAGGGTTTCATCTCGTTGATGGTCGATATGAGGCATTAGTGCCTACGGATGCTGGATGGTTGTGGAGCGACCAGCTTCAGCTATTTCTAGGCACCCATGAACGACAACTGCGCTGCTTTACCGTAGAGGGAGAGCTTATTCCGTTGCCGGAGGAGGCAGAAAGACAGGCGAACGAGCAAGCACAGCAACGGGCAGAACGAGCACAGCAACAAGCACAGCAAGCACAGCAACGGGCAGAACGGCTTGAGGCATTATTGCGATCGCAGGGGATAGACCCAGATTCTATTGCTTAGGATAATTACCAGACAAACCTTAAATCGATACTTAACCCCAATAAAACATCCTCACCAGAGAGTGTGGCTGGGGACTGTAGGATTTCAACGGGTTGATCGGGCCGATAAACTTCAACAGTTCGATTTTGGCGGTTAATGAGCCAGCCCAACTTAACCCCGTTGTCCCTATATTCCTGCATCTTGGTTTGTGCCGCTTTGAGGTTGTCTGACGGCGACATCAGTTCCAAAAACAAAATCTGGAGCGATGGGCGGAAATTTTTCCTTTTCGGCAGGAGTGAGCGCATCCCAGCGATCGCGCCTAACCCAAGACACATCTGGAGAACGATCTGCACCATTGGGCAGTTTGAAACAAGTTGAAGAATCAAACACCTCGCCCAATTGACTTTGTTCGTTCCAGACAATGAACCGTGAAATGAGCGTTGCATTTCGCTTGCCCGTCTCTCCGCCTGTGGGAGGCATAATCAACAACTCTCCTACAGGGTTCCGCTCAAATTTAAGATCTGGGTTCAACTGGCACAGTTGATAGAACTGAGCATCTGTCAACTGAACGATCGGGGCAAGCGTAATACTCAGTGCATTCATCATTCGTTTTTTGCCCTACCAACCAGAGCCTGTAAGACTTAATTCTAGCGACTGAGCGATCGAGAGGCGATCGCCACGCTAAAGTCAGTAAAGACCTTGGCCTGCAAATTTTCCCATGACTGCCTCGATACCGTTAGACCCCACCCCCTACAAAACCGATGAAGACGCCCTAACCCAACGCACGGGTAAAAACGCAGCGCAACACCGCGATCGCGCCACAGTAGACCGCGAACTGCTGACCCCCATGATGCGACATTACGTGGAGACCAAAGATGAATATCCCCAGGCATTGTTGCTGTACCGCGTCGGTGACTTTTACGAAACCTTCTTTGAAGACGCCTGCACCATTGCCCAAGCCTTGGAACTCATGCTCACCAGCAAAGAATGCGGCAAAGATGTAGGGCGGGTGACAATGGCAGGCATTCCCCACCACGCCCTAGAACGCTACAGCCGCACATTAGTTGAGAAAGGCTACGCCATCGCCATCTGCGACCAAGTTGAAGATCCGGCCTTAGCCCAAGGCTTAGTCAAACGCGAAGTCACGCGGGTGATTACCCCCGGTACCGTGTTGGATGAAGGAATGCTCAAAGCCCGGAGCAATAATTTTTTGGCAGCATTTGTGTTAACAGGCAATCAATGGGGACTGGCCTACGCCGACATCTCCACCGGAGAATTTCTCACTACTCAATCCAGCGATCGCGACCAGCTCATCCAGGAGCTAATGCGCCTCCAACCCTCTGAAATTCTGTTCCCCACCGATGCCCCAGATATCAAACAACTCCTACGTCCAGGGGAATCCTCACCGCTGTTGCCAGAAGGGTTGCCCAATCAGTTTTGCTACACCCTGCGATCGCAGTCCACGTTCGACCTCACCGAAGCGCGACAACGAATTTTGGAATTGTTCAAAGTGCGATCGCTGGAAGGCTTGGGGTGCGAACATTTGCCCTTGGCGGTCCGGGCCGCAGGCGGACTGCTGCTTTACCTAGAAGACACCCAAAAGTCAACTCACATTCCCCTCCAACCCCTCTGTACCTACACCCTCAGCGAGTTTTTGGTACTAGACCACCAAACCCGTCGCAATCTAGAAATCACCCAAACATCGCGGGATGGAACATTTCATGGTTCTCTGCTGTGGGCGCTCGATCGCACGGCCACTGCAATGGGGAGCAGAGCGTTGCGGCGCTGGTTGCTTCAGCCTTTACTCGACATTAAGCAAATTACAGCTCGTCAAGACACGTTGGCGGAACTCGTGCAAAACACCATGCTACGCCAACAAATCCAGCAGCAACTCCAGCACATCTACGATCTAGAGCGTTTGGCCGGACGTGCGGGTTCGGGCACGGCCAACGCTAGGGATTTAGTTGCACTAGCAGAATCCCTAGAGCGACTGACGGATTTAGCCTATCTAGTGCGGAATGGAGAATCCCCCTACCTTCAAGCCATTCAAACCGTACCCCCCGATCTAGACCAACTTGCCCAAAAACTCCGCGCGCACCTTGTAGAGTCGCCACCCATTACCTTGACGGAAGGCAATCTCATTCGCGATGGGTTCATGACGAGATCGATCGGCTCCGACAGCTCGTTTCCTCAGACCAACACTGGATTGCGGATCTGGAACGAGTGGAACGCGATCGCACGGGTATTTCTACGCTCAAGGTAGGGTTTAACAAAGCTTTCGGCTACTACATTAGTATCTCGCGGGGCAAGAGCAACCAAGCTCCCTCAGACTACATCCGCAAACAAACCCTCACCAATGAGGAGCGTTACATTACACCCGATCTCAAAGAACGCGAAGCCCGCATTATGACGGCACAAACGGACTTATTCCAAATGGAATACGACCTATTTGGACAATTGCGTACCGAGGTAGGAGAACAAGCGGAGTTAATCAGGACCGTTGCGATCGCAGTTGCAGGGGTTGATGTCCTGACAGGCTTAGCAGAAGTTGCCATTTACCAAGGCTACACTCGTCCTACGATCGCGCAAGATAGGAGTATTACCATTCAAGAAGGTCGGCATCCGGTTGTGGAACAATCTCTTCCGGCTGGATTCTTTGTGCCTAATTCAACGGAGTTGGGAAGAGGGGAAGATCGTTCGCAGTATAAGCAAAGCTCAGGCTTCGCGAACTCCATCCCCGATCTCATCGTGCTCACGGGTCCCAATGCTAGCGGCAAAAGTTGCTATCTAAGACAAGTTGGATTGATTCAGCTTCTGGCCCAAACGGGAAGTTTTGTTCCCGCCGAGGCAGCTAGCTTGGGTGTTTGCGATCGCATCTTCACTCGCGTCGGAGCTGTTGACGATTTAGCTACGGGACAATCTACCTTCATGGTGGAAATGAATGAGACGGCCAATATTTTGAACCATGCAACGGAACGATCGCTGGTGCTGTTGGATGAGATTGGGCGAGGGACGGCGACCTTTGATGGCTTGGCGATCGCATGGTCTGTGGCGGAGTATCTAGCGGTGGAAATTAAGGCTCGTACTATTTTTGCAACACACTACCATGAATTAAATGAGTTGGCCTCCTTGGTAGAGAATGTGGCGAACTATCAGGTCGTTGTGAAGGAAATGCCGGATCGAATTATCTTTTTGCATCAAGTGCAGCCCGGAGGGGCAAGTCGCTCCTATGGAATTGAGGCGGGGCGGTTGGCGGGATTGCCACCATTGGTGATTCAACGGGCCAAGCAGGTGATGGGACAAATTGAGAAGCACAGTAAAATTGCGGTGGGGCTACGAAAGAGCAACCAACCCGTTCAAGCAAAAGGAAAGCCTTCGATGAGGGTTAAGGAGGAATCCGAGCAGTTTGAGTTGTTTTAAAGGCGAGGTAAAAGCCTGTGCGGACAGTTCCGCTGCATCTGTTAGTTCTGTGGTGTCCCAGCGAACGTACTATTTCGGTAGGCAATAGTGGATGTATTGCGATCGACACCAACCTCCGTGCCGCCCGTTGCATACCATTCGGTCACCTTTGCCCTTGAGATAGTACCGGGCATAGCAGTCAACCATGCTGGGGGTTGCTTGCTAATACTTGATTGATTGGAAGGGAACCATGCAGCAATCTCACTGGGAGGAACTACGGCCAGAATCTTGATGTCCCAGTCAGACGGACCAGGAACTATACCACTACTATTATTGTGGTACTGGACCTCATACTCAAGTTTGAGGTAATTGCGTTTGAAGGTGACGTATTGCTCTATAAAGTTGATTCGATCTTGAAGTTTTGGGCGAACGGTACTCGTTTCCGAAATAGACTGCGGTCCTGACTGGCTGTTTGACGCACAGCCAGCCAAGCACGCGAAAAGAATCGAGGTGAGTATACGCATAGCTACAGATTAACAAATAGACCTTGAGGATGCCTCAATCCCACAATCTTTCGGCGCACAACCCAATTAAGAACGCGATCAAAAATCTTACAAAACTTAAAATCTTTCAAACATCAACACAACTCCATTCAGAATTTGCGATAATTTAACTTAGAGATACCCGCAGTCTCAAAATTCTACCGAACGGTTTGCTGTGGTCTTTGGATTGGGGAGTGTAAGAAGTTAACCCTAAATCTTACCTGTTTGCAGTGGCAATCAACTCCTATGGTTAGACAAATACTTTGCTTAACATCAACCGCTTTACTCACGCTTCCAATTCTCTTCAGTTCGGGGGCTATGGCACAAAATCCCAGGACAAGGTCTATTCAGGCCGAACCAAAGCCGTTGAATTCATCTAAAAAAGTTGAAAGCGGGTCTTCCATTTTAGGCGTCCATGAAGTTAACGTGAAATCAATTCAGACAAATCCACTCCCTACAACCCCTTCTAAACGCATCGCTATTAAGAAGACCCCAGAGGTAAAGTTAGCACCAGTCCCTAGAGGGGCTGGAATAAGTAGTCCTGCGGATGAGGATGAAGGGCTCCAAGTGCAGGTTACGGGTGGCGTTGATTAAATCTAGGACAACTTTTGGAGGTGAGAAGCGCAAACATCCTTTGTCAGGCTTGCCCTACCAGCGGAGCGAATGAAGCTGATAGACACCTTTCCTCAGAACGATTGCGTTTTTAATGTTAGTTGTATCCCCTTTGTTCGCGGATGATAGCGAGTCGATAGTTCTTGGCCAACACCGACAGAGGCGTACAGCAATCCAAACCGAAAGCGATCGCCCCTTTTATTCCCAACTATCGCTCTCTTCTACCCTGCCCCCTAAAACTCTCTGGGTTTAGCTCGATCTGCGCGATCGCGCCATTCACAACGAACGACTCATTGAAAATTTCTCTGGGCAATGGTTTCACGGTTGTGAGTCTAGCCTAGGCTTGAGCGATATTCACACCATTCTCAATAATGCTCGAAACCCTGCTTGCTGAAAATGGGTATCGGCAGTCAGTGCATCAGCAATTCCCCGATTCTGCATCACAATGAATGATATACAGTCCACTAACCCCCATTCTTTGTCTTTTCGTTGCTTAAATAAATTGAATGCTAATCTGTATAAGCTGTTGGTCAATAAAACGACTTCGACGCTGGGATCGGTTTCGAGGGATTCCAAAAGTTGGATTGCCGCTGCTCTGTATCTTTGCTTAGAAAGCGAATTACCTATTTCTAGCAAGATCGCTTGAGTGGTCACCAAATGAATTCTGTTAGTCTCAATTTGATTGGCAAGGTTGACAGCCCGTAGATGATTTTGATCGGTGACGGAGGCTAATGCAATTGCAAAGGAAGTATCTACAAAAAATTCAGTCATTCTCAGAAAGATGTTTCTCCATACAAGTATTGGTCAATGTTTCTGACCAATCATGGTTCACCCTGTAACTTTAAAGACTGAGCAGTTTGCAGAAATGTTTTAAGTGGTTTTACTTCAGTAGATAAAACACTTTCAATAATAATCCGTACCCTCGTGCCTGTGGCAAGGTTTAGGGGCTCTTCTGGTTGAAGGGATGTCCCATCAAATATGGCTTCAAGTTTTTGGAGCATTATATTCTTTAGAGGCTACGATTTATTTTCAGTATAGCTTGACTTTTGCTTGCACCTTGAACTCAGTAGAAATGGATAAAGGCTTTTTACCCAAGTAGGACTGAGCAATAAAACGAACATGAGTTGTTGACTGCGATCGCTTGTTGTCTAAGATGACTGTGGCAAAAACTTTAGTCAAGGCCAGATGGGCCGCCCACCATAGCTCTGCCAAAACATTATGATGGTCTACGGTCGATTGTAAACTATCGCTTCTCGGCACTCCGCGATCGCCCCTCTTGTACTCTGCGATCGCTAGCTTGTACCCCACACCCGAAAGTTCTCTGAATTTAGCTTGAGGAGCGATCGCTCCACGTAAGTTTTTCACTCTCCAACTTCTTGTAGGGTTCGCTCGTAAAGTGCTGGGCTGACTCGAAAACCAGCTTGACCAATCAGGCGATCGAGGATTGGTTTGAGATCTGGAATCAATCCCTCCTGTTTAGCGTTAAGAAAAATTCCTATAATGCCTCTTAGATTTTAGTAGGGTATCAGATGGAGATCGCGCCCTATACCGGAATAACCTGGCGAGAATAACCGAGAGCACAATTGGAATAAGTCGTTGAGTCTGTTAGCATTATCAAACCCAAATAATTAACTGTCGCTAGCAATCATAAACTATCAACAACGCGGAAACTATTAGACTGATCTGTGCGCCAACTTGCAACAAGCCATATTGGTCGCTCCATTGTAATTGCTGCCTCACGTGCCTGGTCAAAAGATTTGAAAAGTGGTGACAGGAGAATTTCACAATCGGTGGCAAGCGCGTCAAGCCCAACTCCCCAAAAGAGTTCCATCGAAGGAAGACCATATGCGTCAAGAATCTCTGGTAATTCGCGTCCAATGCGTGGCAGCACCAACTCAGGATCTTCAACATGATGAGGCAGTGTTGCCGCCAATTCAAACAACGCCACTGCAATGCCCAAGAATCCAGCCGCCAACTCAACTCGGGCGAGTTCCCATACACCATGAACGATCTCAAGCCCATTGATTGCCATGCCTACAACATGACCTAATCCATGTTCGTCGGGTGCAATAATACAAGACCCTGTCAATTCCAGACCGTTCGCACTAGCTTCCTCTCCAGTTAGGACTCCCGTATTAAATGCATCAATTGAATCAACAGTGATGCTATCACTGGCTTCAATTGATGATTTGCCAATAAACCCCTTTAAGAAGCCTTCTGACCAAGCTTTTGCTAAATCGGGTGATGGGAGAAATGGGTTAATGCTCATAAATTCAATCCTTCTACCTTAATAGGTTTCGCTCGCAATTTATCAATATCAATAGCTATGGGTGGCTGTGGCAATCCCTGCTTCAGAGTTGGCATTGGCTCCGGCTGCATTCCCTGAGGGTAGACCTTTCCTGTTTTTGTGGCAAACTCTGCCGGTGTTACTGCCTTAGTTACGTCATTGATCGCCTGTGAAGCAGTTGCAGCTATTAGATCAAGATCTGCCTGGTAGCTAGCAGAAACCTTGGCGATGTCGGCTGGCGTTATCGGTGCTAAGAAGTCGTAACGTGAAGAATTTCGGGATATGTAATCCATTAAGTTGAGCTGATCAAGAGTTGCACTCCGCTCCGTCGCACATATTACTAATATGTCTTGCGCGTGCTGAATATCAGCTACGTTAGGAGGAATAGGTCCATTCGCAATAGCAATAGGGGCAAGGGTTACATAGTAGGGTACTGAATTTTGTTCAGGATTCTCCTTAAAAGATTTCAGCCATGTTTTCAGTATCTCGTACAATTCCGCTGGATCATTAAGATCTCCCATCGCTAAATCGGCAGGTCCGCCTTCATGATAAACCTTGATTTGGGTTTCACTATGATATTTCGCTTGGAGCGAATCAAATTTCGTTTTCCCCTCAGCCGAAAAGAGTCCATATGAGCCTTCAAGCTCCGCCGAGATTGACTTAGACTCTTCAGCACTCGACGTATCGATGTTCATAACTGCGACAAACAGCCCACCACGTCCAACACCCCGCACAAACATGTTGCCATAGCGGGTTGAAAATACATCTGGTCGGTTGATAATTTCTTTTGCCCCTTCAGTTAAAGTCGGGTCATCAATGGATTGAAATTCCAAATTAACGAAAGCCGTTATGGCCATGAAAAGCGAATGACTATGAATCTTTGATTGCTTGGCAAAGTTAAATCGGGCGGAAACGCCGAAAAACCCAACTCCCACACCAATCTCGACACCAATACCAAGTGTTTCTTGTAAATCAGATGTTGAATGGATTCGTGTTATTTGAAAACCTGCTGTATCCCCTAGGGCATTTTCAACGCCTGAAACAGATCCCCCAACAACCTTGCCCATAGGGCTGCCTGATGCAAGATCCGCACCAACCCCGTAATTGTAGCCTGGCTGGTATGGAACTGTAGCCTGAGTTAGAGCCATTTCATCTTCTCCCTTTAAAGTAATAAGTGTTTGAATTTTAGTAGTGTCTTTGCCTTATTCTCATCTATCAAGAATGTATAAAATAAAAGCTAAAAATCAGTTGCATTCAATCTTTGAAGGTTATTTTTATTCGAGTAATAGCCGATCACCTTAGCATATAGAAGATTTGATCGCTGATTAGTTCGAGGAATCACCCGAACTCCCTTCAGCAAAAAGAGCTTGGACTTTCTATTCTGATCGAGACACATAGTTAAAGAAACTTTATGTAACTTCCGTTACGTTGCCATAGCCTACCAACCAGGCGCTACCAGTTCCTTCTAGAATGGCAGCGAATGTCACCTGTTCCTGTATCACATCTACGACCAATTTTCCCTTAAGAATATTTGGATCGTGGGTTGGATTATTCGCTTCAGTTGCAGTG
>JAAURS010000162.1 GCA_012032135.1 Acaryochloridaceae cyanobacterium RU_4_10
TGTCAACCTGTCAGGCTATTGGTAAAGCGCCCCATTGCATCGGCGGTAAAGGCAAGGTTTGTTCCATCTCTGGACGTGCGGTAATCAAACCGACCCGTTGCCTTCCAAATCTGGGTTATCCGTATAGGAAAGTCCAACACTAAAGCTATCTCCTGAAGTCAGACCCAGTGCAGAAGCTCCCGAACCAACGGCAAAGGGTTGAGCAAATTGAGTCCCAGCAGCCGTTTTCTTAAATGCTGTTGAAAATACGTGCTCGTAGTTAAGGTCTAACTTCAGTCCCTTGGCAATCGTGAATCCTTGATTCAAGCCCAATCTTCCGGCAACACTGCGATCGCCCAATACTGACACCAAGCCTGACACAGTCGTTCCCGTTGAGAATTTGTGTTGGCCTTTAATATCTAGACTCGTAAGGAAAGAATCTTTGAATTGTCCCCCCGTCAAATAGGACTGATTGAGGCTAACCGTTACATCACGATGCACACGCCAATCCAATCCCGCTGTCAATCGGGTGGGGTAAATAGGATCTACGTCAGAGGAGAGCGTAAGATCGCTACCCGCATGGAAGTCTAGATTTTTAGCCAACTGCTGGGTAAATCTAGCTCTGAGTTGGTCGGTCGTTGTATTGGTATTGGCAATGCGGTCCGTGCGATCGCGGCGGACCCAATCCAAGCTCAAATTCCCTTTACCCAAGCGTTGTTCCACCCCTGCCGTAATAGTGGTTAGGGAGTTATCTACCCGAGACCCCGGTGTGGGTGTAAATCCAGGAGAAATCAAGTCAGTAAAAGTGGTCAAAACTTGTGGTGCAACCCCAAAGTTATCTTCATGGTCGTAGGAAAAGCGCAATGCCGTATTTTTGACAACTTGGGCCTTTACCTCTGCCCCATAGCGCGTTTGACCGGGCACAAAACTAGTGGTTGCATTATTAGCAAACCCCACATCCGTACTGCGCCAAAAGGCACGGCCCGTCACATTCTTAAAGGGTGAAGCTTGAATTTCTACGCGGTATGCATTCCCACTCACGGGTTGCGCTAAGTCCAGTCCATTGTTGGAGTGGGCGTATTCAGCAATAATTCGTCCGGTCTTGCTAAAAGACCATTGGGCATCTGCACCATACAGTTCAAAATGCTGAGACCCTCGGTTTTCTAGAAGGTACGTCGCACCCAACCAACTTTCTTGGTTAAGCTCGCGGGAGAAATGGTAGCGCAGACGGCCAGCATACAGACTAGAACCACCGCCTTCTCCTTCAAACTGATAGGTCACTACAATCCGACGGGTCAGAATATTTCCTGCATCATCAATTTCAGTGCGTAGAACTGGATTATTGAATAGCAAAGACCCGCGATCGTTTTCAATCTCGTAGTCCGTTCCAGGAGATAAACGTTCCCGCTTTAAAACCGTTCCAGGTCGATTCAGTTCTTCTAATTCTACAAAGACTTGCTCCGATCCAGGTTGGACAAATCGACGAGACAGGAAGTAATATCCTCTCGTACCATCAGGGGCAATTGTATCTCGTTGAAACCCTTCTACGTTGTTGCCATAGAGAGCTGTGATTTGCAAGTTGCCCAGGTTGTAGTTTGCCTTAAAGCCGTGAAGTTGACGGCTGGTTGCGGTAAAGAGCTGAGAAGATTGGCTAAATTCTTGGGTGTCATAATCCCCCCACATGAAATAGTCCGTTCCGGCACCTAGCGTATGGGAGGTCCGCTCTAAGCGAGCAAAAACATGGTCAGAGGAAGGCGCAACAACTTCACTTTTAGAACTATCGCCATAGGTTGGGTATTGGGTGTAATCGCAATCTTTTCCAGAGTTACGGAAAAGGGTTGTTTGACCCGCACAATTGTCATTCAAAGCGCGATCGCTATTCGCCGCACCCGTAAATAACCATTCACCAATGGCAGTTGTCCCAAAAACCTTTGCGGAGGCATTCAACTCAAGATTGTTCTTGCGATCGGCGGGTAAAAATCTCTCAAAGCGATCGAAGAAATCCGTCCCTCTTGCACCCAAGCGTAGATCCACCACCCCGCTCAACAGTCCAGAAGGCCGCAGTCCTGTCGTCATTTCAAACTGAGCGAACGCTTCCAACTGGTTGGATGTTGCACGGATACGGCTCACGCCAGACTGCAAACTCGATCTGAGCGTTGCCGTAAAGGCTCCATTAATAGCCTCCACCTGGAATCCAGCGTCTGATGGACTTTGGTCAACACCTACAAATTCCCCATGTGTAGTCTCCAGCGTTACGACTGCATTCCACTGAGATTGGTGGCCCGCTTTATCTAGTAGTTGACCCTTAACGGTTACCGTAGACCGTCCATCCGCTGGCAACCGTTTTTCAACAGTACTGACCTTTTAATTGGGTCGGTTCACCGGGTACATTCAGCAAAATTGAAGCTGCTGGCGCTGGTTTGCCGACTTCATGGGCAGTCAGGGTATTAGAGCCCGCTTGTAAAACGACCCCGTACCAAGTTTGTTTGACAATCTGTGTGGAGGTATCCGTTTCTGTGCGGCCAATAAACTTTTGATCCACAAGCTGACCGTTTACCCTTAACTCAATTTTGCGATCGAGCGGAGACTGAATTGTGACGGCAGTAGCAGGTTTGTTTAGCAACTCACCATTCGTTGGAGTGATGAAAAAGACTCCAGTTGCTGAAGGAGTGGCTGAAGGAGCAGACTCTTTGGGATCAACACTTCCTGTCGGCGTGGGGGAAGTAGAGGAAGGAGGAATGGGAGCGATCGAAGGTTCCACTTTGACGGTAGATGGATCGACTTTTGAGGCAACTGTATCAGTCATGGCAGACTGGGCTTGAGTCACTGGTTGGGCGGATTGTTCGGCTAGAACAGGGGGTAGAGCCAACCCCGTACTTGCTATTGCTCCTAAAAGACTGACCCCCAATGCCTGGAGAGGCTGTTTTACAATTTTCATGGCTTCACCTGTTCTTGAAAGGTAGGGGTTACTCCAAAATTCATCCGCACCATGCCCCCTGGAGACAGATGCACCAACCGACCTGGACTATTGCGTTCCACAAACCGTCGGTTCGGCGCTAAGGTATACCCAGGCAAAGTCGTTAAATCCAAGCTACCGTTGGTGTATCCCGGCAAGACACACTTAACAGAGAACAGACCATCCTTGTCAGTTGTAATCCGATTTCCGTCATCCATATAAATTGCAGCATTGGGGACGCCAGGTTCGCCGGATTGCTGTTCTCCATCAAAATTTTTATCCACAAAGACGCGGCCCAAAATAGTGCCGCAGTTTGAGACCAATCCAGGCGTTACTTTTACTCGATAAACGGCTGGGCCATCGGCAACTTCTAACTTGTTGTCAATCCGGCTTGCCTCAACGGAAGCAGAATTTTTGCCATCTCCCCGCACTGCATCGGGGGTTAACTGTGCGGCGTAGACCAGTGTGATGGAGTCATTCTGAGGCAGTGGGTCAGCAAAATTAAACGTCAGTACCCGTCCATTCTGAGTCCAGGTAGGAGTCAGTCTTCGGCCTGCTAATTCAGCTCTGACTGATTTGTCCAGGAAGTGGAATCCAAGGGGTAGAGTATCACTTACAGTGACTGTATTTAAGGTTCCATCACTGATGTTTTTGAGTGTCAGTCGATAGATTACAATGTCACCAACAGTAGCCGTTGCGCGATCGCCAGACTTAGTAATCTGAATTTGATTCGCCTGACACATCGTACTAGTAAACTCAAACGCTAGTAGTTCCAGTGCAGTGCGATCGGCATCTTGAATCACGGCTACAGTTTGGTCCACCGTTGTTGCGCCACCTTGCGCGATCGGCAATCCATCCAAAGAAGTTGCCCGATAGCTAACTTGGTCTCGATTTCCAATTGGACTAATAGCTGTAATTTGGAGTCTGACCCGTCGTTGCGTATAGATCGGATTATTGGCTGGAGGATCGACCACCAGAATGTAAGCTTTCCCTACTTCCATCTGACCACGGCTGCGGTCTAGCAAAAAGCTATAGAATCCTTCCGTCGCGTTGCTGAGAGAGAAAGGGTTCTGGTTTGTCACGTTAGGTGTTATACCCGCAGGCACACCATTATTAGGAACATCTGGTACTTCTGTAGGAGTTGTACTGAGGAGTCTGCCTAACTCAGTGCCCGTTGCATCCGTAGGATTCGGTTCATAAAGACCCACTCGAAACCCAGTATAGTCCTTCAGGGGAAGCCCACCACAACCCAAAATCCGTCCTCTTGGATCTGTTAGCAATAGAGAATTGGTAAGTGCAACCTCATTGGTTGAATCCTTAAAGACAATGCCAGATTTATCATCGCGATAGGAGTAGCTCGCTCGGTTGTAAATGGTGGTTTCACCAGCCACTGCATCTTGAGCGCGAACTACAGAAGCAGTGGATAAAATGGGTATCACAGAGGGAACTGAAAGAAGAGCGCCGAGTAGGAAAGGAGAGGCTAGATCCAATGCTTGCCCACATTTTTGGCGTATTAAATAAGGTGCGAAGGGAATCTTCACTCAATAACTCCTACTCAAAATAATTAAATTAAGACCCTCTATGGCGCAGCATCCTTCCGATTGACCCAATGGAGTTTTCAGAGAAAATCTGTTAGGACGCAAAGAGGAAAGTAAAACAATGGTGATGAAGTGACTAGAAAGACTTGCTGTTGTGGCGGAAAAGTTCTAGACATTCAGAATAAAGGGCAGCTTCAGGTCGTGAAGCAATGTGGAATAAGTTGACTAGGCCAGATAGCAGTAGACGAGCGGTTACAGGAGCGATCGCTCGTCTGCTGCTATCCGTTACTTCACGGCAACTTCATAGACAGAACGTACCGTAGAAGCAGGCTTCACAGAAGCGCTGTAGTCCCAACGAACGTGAGAATACATTGCAGCAGGTGCTGGCTTCTCAACCACAGAACCATCCGCCTGTTTGACCTTGATGGTTGGCTTGGCAACAAAGGACTTACCGGAATCAATACTGTAGGTCAACTGAGCGCCATTTGCAAGGGCAGATCCAAGCACATACTGGGTTTGGGCGGGTACGGGCTGGGTCAAGACCAAGTTAGATGCAGGCTTGTCACCCGCATTTTGGCTGGTGAGTGTATAGCGAAGGACGTCACCGGGTTGGACCGTGACATTTCCTTGAAGTGCCTTGAAAGCAACAACAGTCTTACCCTGCGCATCCACGGATTGAACTTTCTTCTCAGCGCCCAAAACAAGCTTCATTTTGGGTTGCAGAATATTTTTAACAATGCTAGTTCCAGCATCCTGGAGATTAGCGAGTACTGGAGTGTTGTTAGCAAAAGGGATAGCAACAGCAACAGCCAAAATCCCTAGGCCAATAGATAAACGACGTTTCATGTGTTCAAAAACCTTTAAGTTCACTGTAAAGAAGCAAAATGCTTGAAAAATTTGGAGGACTGGAAATGGGTCAAATCTTGAATTTTGAACCCATTTCCAATGCAAGACCGCTTACTTGTTCACTTGACGTCGGAATAGAAATTCACCCAATGCGCCAGGTGCAACATTCCCAACATCGTTCAGATAGGTCCCAACCTGTGCGTTGGCGGCTGGATCGGTCGTTCCCAAGGAATTGATTGAACCCGTTCCTGAGAAATACTCAACCGTTCCTCTATCAAACTGAGTGGTGGGTTGGTGGTTAGTAGTGGCTGCCCAGTTATTAGCACTGGGGATATCACCCACAACCCCAGCACCGCCGTCTTCAAGAATCTTGAATCCATTGGCGTTGAGAACAACGTTTCCAGAACCCTGCATGGGGGTAGAGATGTTCTTATACTTGATGCGGTATTCAATCACATCCCCAAGTTGAGCTTTTGTGCTGAAGGTTGTAGCCCAAGGTTGTCTCTCAGTACCGTTTGCATCCAAAATACGTGCTTCTTTTACAAGTTGCATGTAGCCTAAATAGACATTGTCATTGGTGACGTTGTTATTCAGTTCAGGAGTTTTATTGACATAGCCAACAACACCAGCACCTTGGATATTGAGGGTGTCGTTATAGCCAGGGCTGGCTAGTGGGTCATCATCAGAGAACGCCAAGATGGGGATTGGAATGCGAGACAAGGGCTTGGTGAGGGCTGCATCTAGCGGCAAGTTAACGACAACCGTATAGTCTACTTTCGCACCAGGAACTAACTCACCCACATTAACGGGTTTGCCAGCACCTTGAATCTCAAAAATACCTTTTATTAGGTTGTAGACATAGGTTGCAGATTGTGCGCCATATGTGATGGTGACTATCGTTCCATTGGGAATAGCTGCATTTAAGCCAAACTTTCCGACAGTACCATTGGAGTCAGCCCCTTCAGCTTGTTTGGGTGAAATAGGTTCAATGGTAACGTTGGCCAATGGCACCGTGTTAGTAGAAGGGTTTTGAACCGTCTGCTGGATAGTGACAGGGGCAGGGTCAAATGCATTTTGCGTCCCTTGTGGAACGGGAGTTGACACGTTGGTGAAGTCATCATTAGCGTCTGTGGGACCTGTGGCACCTGGCTGATTCAAGGGGCCATTCAAGATATCTTCACTTGCTGAGGCAACGGCACCAATATTAACCCTGGTCAGTTCCCCATTGGGACCTGTACCTGTGTTGTTGCCAGGATCTACTCCATCCTGGCCTGGGTTAGGCACACCTGTATTGTTTACAGGGTCAAAGTTGCTTCCAGTACTATCGGGTGGGGTTCCGTCGTCGTTGAAGTTATTAGACTTGTTGTCCCCAGATTCGTCGTAAACAATCTCTGTAGTTGGGTTTACGGGGTTAGCGGGGTCATCATAGGTTTGACCAAAGACCTGAGCTAAGTTATAAACCGAAGCGCCTAAAGCAGGTAAGTTAGAAGTTGTTACTGTGAACCTAAAGCCATTAATAGGTACTCCGCTAGCATCTAACGGGCCGTTATGGATATAACCAATCCGTTTAATTAAATTAGCAGCGGGTTGAGCGGTTACCCAGTTTGCCGCTGCTTTACCACCAGTTGCAACAACAGGAACTGTAGTTGCTGGATCGTCGATTGAGTAAACTACTGTCCAAGTATTATCTGGTGCAACAGGTGCAATATTGGGGTCAAAAACAGTTCCGGCAGGAACAACGTCAGAGACCAAGACTCTTTGGACTGTGGCATTTCCCAGCTTGATATCTGTTGCAGCCAATTTTTCAGGGCTGAAAGCACCACTTGGGGAAGTATTTTCAACCGTCAAGTTGAGCGCATAGGTAATTTGATCGTCAGTCGTAGCTGATGTATTTGCAGTTACAGTGGCAACATTTTTCCTGAGAGTTGCTAGCGCTAGAGGCTTGATTTGAGTGGCAAAGTCAATAAACTGAGTGGCACTGGCTTCACGCTCACCGTCGATGGGTGTCTCAGCACCAATATTTACAGTGCGAACATCTTTGGCTTGAACGTCGCCGGAAGGACCAGCATCAGGTTGGTTTTGGGTTGCCAAACTGTTGTCATTGGGTAGCGTATCCCCTAAGGTTACGCGGATATCAGCGCCAGCACTGAGTCCAGATGTGGGTACCGTACCTGTTACTCGGACAATATAACTTTGGTCTGCAAGAACATTAGGAATAGTTCCACCAGGAATGGCGACAAATGCTCCATATGAACCGTCAGGATTTACCAATGCGTATTCCAAGGTTGTAGCATTGAAGCGATCGGTCGTGATGTTTGCTAAAGATGGAATGGCGATATCAGTGGGAGAGTTACCATCGTTAGTAATCTTAAAGTCAAAGCTAAGGGTGTCACCGGCTTGGACCGCACCACCGTCGAGGTCTTTAATTCCAGCCGGCGCAACTCTTAAAGCTGCAACTTCAGCAACGGTTACCTTTACTGTATTAGAGGTAGAGGTAAAAGACTGATTGGCATCGTTTGTGTAGGTTGCAGTAGCGGTGTTAGAGATGTCTCCAGGGGCCGTTCCCAATGCAAAAGCAGGGAGCAGGGGCTGTAACATACCAGTGGTCATCAGCGCCGCAAGCACCAATGTGCGAGACGCATTTCCTTTGTTGTTGTGATGCTTGGGCTTTTTAGTGGACATAGATGTTCCTAGAAAGAAGTAAAAAATGGCGCGATAGGTTTTCAGGGACATTCGCAGGGCTTCACACGGGAGGTCACACAACAGACCGTAAATTATTCAAGTCAGAGGGTTCAGCTTGGCGAGGCTGAAGCTCTAGCGCTTTAAGCGTGAGAGTGCTGCATTGCAACCGTATGATTTGATACCGTTAGTGTTCACCATTTTTCAAAGAGAATCGACATGGGTTGAAAAATATTTTCTGCCTGCGCGTTCTGCTTGCGTTTTCTGCTTGCATTCTAATTTCGTTTGAACAAACAAAACTCATGCCAGAAAAGCTTTTTGGGCATTTTATGAAATTTAAATCTTGGCTTAGATTTCCAAAAGTATTCCGTATTTTATTCTTTCAAGAAAGAGTATTAATGTGAGTCATGAAAATAAAAACCGATGATAATCGGTGTGTTTATGTTGATAAAGTTGTAAAAAAAGGCTTTTTCAGTGTTTTGGTCACATCCACCCTTAAAAACCGTCACGATCGATGTCTATCTCAAAGCATTAGAGTTATGCTAGAAGGGAGCTAGGTTCTGGACTTTGGATAGAACCTAACTCTGATACAGGCTCAAACTTAAAAGGATTGCAAATTCATTCTGAGGAATGAATGGGATGCGTCACTCTTCAACTGCGATGGCACATTGTAAATGAAACAAAGTCCCCGGTTTTCTAAATTTTTCCAAGCCTTCTTGGTGGGTGGAGCACTAACCACAACGACGACCGTATTGCCCATCCATCCGGCTCAAAGCCGTACTGAGGGCGTCACTTTTACCGATAGCCCAAAAGTTGTCCTAGATGAAGCTTGGCAACTGGTGAACCAGTACTATGTAGATAATTCTTTTAATCACAATGATTGGCAGGCAGTTCGCCAAGATCTCCTCAAATCCAGCTATGCCTCCAAAGAACAAGCCTATACCGCTCTAAGGGCAGCCTTAAAAAGGCTACAAGACCCTTACACTCGCTTCATGGATCCAGAACAATTCACATCTTTGACCACCCAAACCTCTGGGGAATTGTCTGGGATTGGGATTCGCCTAGAGATGAACAAGGTCACTAAACTCTTAACCATTGTTGACCCCATTCCAGGCTCTCCCTCTGCAAAGGCAGGCATCAAGTCTGGTGATGAGATTCTGGCGATCGATGGTAAAACCACTCGTTTAATGGACGTCCAAACCGCCTCTTCTATGATTAGAGGAAAGGTAGGAACGCCCGTCACGCTGCGGATCAATCGGGCGGGGTCTAAAAGCTTTGATGTGGCGATAAAAAGGGAATTGATTGAATTGTCAACGGTGACCTATACCACCAAGCAAGAAAACAATCAGAAAATTGGGTACATCCGCTTGAGTGAATTTAGCGCCCATGCCGCCAGCCAAATCCGCAATGCCATTCAGGATTTGGGCAAAAAACAAGTTAGTGCTTACATTTTAGATTTGCGTGGGAATCCTGGCGACTGCTGAATGCCAGTATTGATATTGCCCGTATGTGGCTAGATAAGGGTCTTATTGTCCGCACTGTGGATCGGGGCGGGCAAAATGAGTCCATCCAAGCCAACCAAACTTCAATCACTAAGTTACCGCTGGTCGTTTTGGTGGATGGAAATTCAGCCAGTTCCAGTGAAATTTTAACGGGAGCACTCAAAGATAATCGTCGGGCAACGGTGGTGGGCAATACCACCTTTGGTAAGGCAATGGTGCAGTCTGTCCATCAATTATCCGATGGCTCCGGTTTGGCAGTCACCATTGCCCACTATTACACCCCTAACGGGACTGATATTAGCCACAAGGGGATTGTGCCCGATGTACAAACCCCGCTCACCGTTGAGCAGGTGGCTCAATTCACGGCCAAGCCAGATTTACTGGCGACAAAGGCCGACCCCCAATACATGCAGGCTGTCCGCAGTGTGACAAAATTGATTCGCGCGTCTGGTGTTTCTCAGGAGCGTCCAGCAGTCACGATTAATGGCGTGCAGCCTGAGCCTCAGCAAGCGATCAAGTGATGGTGAGTGTTTTTTGGGTTTGGTTAAATGCACCATCCCGTAGGGGCGCAAGGCCTTGCGCCCAGTTTTACGGTATAGGTTCTCAAGGCATCGGGACGCTGTTTAACACCGCATCCCACGCCAGTTCCGAGGCCAGCATCCCCAGGTATGTGCTGCCGAGTCCTTCGTCAACTTCCCCCGTAGTGACGGCGAATAACACATCGCCATCGTCAATGGTATGGAAAGGTTGAATTGCCCGCGCCATCGAGGTATGCACCTGCCGCCCGAACTGCTGCAACGCGTGCGAATCGAACTTGCGATTGGTAACAACTACCGTCAGCGTGGTAGTTCCCGGCGCGGGGTTGAGCGCCCGCCTTCGCCACAATACGTCGCTCCAACTCGCTTAATACGTTAAGGCGTTCTCCGGCGTGGTTTCGGTTGCCGCGTATCACATTTCCATGTCGATCATACACCCCGCCCAACGCATTCACGACTACAAACACCG
>JAAURS010000163.1 GCA_012032135.1 Acaryochloridaceae cyanobacterium RU_4_10
ATGTGGGCGCGGGTGAGTTTGCGAGCCGAGTGCTTGCCGCTTCTAATGACCTGCTCTAATTCTTGGATTTCTTCATCACTCAAGTCCACGATGTACTTTTTCTGACTCATATTTCCTCTCATATTTTTGAGAAGTTTAGCAGCACTACCGTTACTGGTCAAAGTTAAGTTGGTGGACTACTAGATTGCGGATTCCATTAGTCTCCAGTTCTCGATGCAGAACAAATCCTGAAAACCCTGCTTCATAGGCTGAATGAATCGTTGCTCCAGCAAAATATTTGAGGAGTTGTTCGGCTAGAGATTTAGGAGATGCTGCGGTGGTCCACCTCTTAACGACTTCTCCCTCCACTCTGGCTACGACTGTATAGGTTTTCTTATGCACATCGATTCCAATAAAAACTTCTTTTCCAACGTAAGATATCGTCTTGGTATCTTTTTTCATGTTGGGACTCCTTCGTTTTTGGATCGCAGAAGTGAATGTATTCCTAATTTGAGAGTCGCACCTTGCTGAGTGCTCTGCAATCCATCATAGAAACATTTTAACAAGGTGCTTTCTATGGGGTGCGATCGCGCTCATATCCATTTTCGAGGCTGCGATCGCGGTTGTTTGGGTTGGGGAGGGCGATCGCATTTCAACGCGGTGCTTTTGTGGGGGGCGATCGCGTTTCCTGTTCAGAGCCAGTCAACAGAATATGTCATCATCAGGCATAACGGCGATCGGTTTTCAGCGAGGTGGTTTTTGTGAGGGGCGATAGTTGGATTGAGTCACAGGGCCAAATGGCGATCGCCTTCTTCGTTCAGATTAACTCCACCTTCACCGCAGTTAATTTCAGAGGGAGAGGGATATTCCATGGCGTTGGTCAGGTTGAGTAATCACCAAAGTTACTTCCCGATCCAGCTTTTTCAGAAAACCCAGTAGCTTACCCTCGCTGAAGCGACTGAAATGACCATTCATCAGATGAGAAACTTCAGATTGGCCAATATCCAACAACTGACCAATCTCGCGTTGTTTCAGTTTTCGTGATTTGAGGATTCTCAGCACCTCAATCCCAATGCAAGCACGGGCGTATAGCTCATCAGCATTCTTTAGCCCAATATCGGCAAAGACATTGCCCGATCCTTCATAGCATTCAATCGTTTCTATCGCTTCATTACTCATTGTTCACCTTCTCTCCGCTGCGCTTCCTTCAACCGTTTAACAATCAGGTCTATATCCTGCTGCGGGGTTTTAATCCCCGATTTCGATTTTTTCTGAAACACATGCAAGACATAGATATGCCTGCCAATCTTGATTGCATACACCGTGCGATAGGTGTCACCGTCATACCGCGTAACAATCTCGAAAACTCCGCTCCCAACTCCTTTTAACGGTTTTGCATCAATTGGCATTAACCCCGCTTGAACAATCATCAAGCTATGTCCAATATCGTCCTGCGCTTCATCAGGGAAACTTCGTAAGACCTTCAGAGAATCGCCCATCCAATGGACAGGTCTTAAGGGCGGTCTTTCTTTCATTCCAGAATCCCATTGTATGTGAAATTTCTAATAAAATCTATATGAGCATGACGACATTAGCAAGCACTTGAACAGAGATTAATTAACTTACTCGCGGGAATCCCTGCGCTGTAGGTACTTTTGACAACATCGCCTTGCGTGACACCTCCAGCACTGTCAGGCGATCGCCGTTGGATTGAGTCACAGGGCGATCGCATTCAAAACCAGGCCCTAGGGGAATAATGGCGATCGCCCTAGCATTTGCTTAAAGTCTGCGATCGTCCTGATTTAGCATCTGTTTCAAAAGCTAAACGACCGTTTAGGCTTTTTGTGGGAAGCGATCGCTTTTCCTCCTCAGAAGGCTTCGTTACTAATTAAGCAGACAAACCAGCCTCCAATCCCCGACCAGGCACCAGAGAATTGAGGGCGATCGCCTCAGCTCGAATTGTCCAATGGCTATTCCTTCCTGGCATACAATCCCGTTTATCCTATCTCAGAAATCTAGCGTTATGCAAACTTAATGCTATATCTTTTCATAACGTCTCGACCTATGCAAAGATCCTTTCATAACGCACTCAAAAAAATATGGAACGAGGGTCTCAAGGCCATTACATTCAGTGCTCAACCAGCCCAGAGCCATTTCGGGCATTTATTCCTAGCCCACTTCCCCCCAGCCCGGAATTGATTCTGGATGCCAATTTATGCGACTGGCTCGAACGCGCCAACAGATCCCTTGGGCGTCTAGACGGCATCGCTACCCTCCTACCAGAAACATCTTTGTTGCTTTACCTGTACGTGCGCAAAGAAGCCGTTTTGTCCTCACAAATTGAAGGAACACAATCCTCCTTGTCCGATCTGCTGCTCTATGAAACCGATGAAGCTCCTGGCGTGCCCTTGGACGATGTCCAAGAAGTCTCCTGTTACGTGGCTGCTCTAAATCATGGACTAACGCGATTGAGAGAAGGCTTCCCCTCTGTCTCTCCGGCTGATTCGGGAAATTCACGAAGTACTGCTATCCCAGGGACGCGGCAGCGAAAAATCGCCAGGAGCCTTTAGAACTTCCCAAAACTGGATTAATGGCACCCGTCCCGGCAATGCTCAATACGTTCCGCCCCCTCCAGATCGGGTGATGGATTGTTTAGGATCGCTCGAAACTTTCATCCACGATCGGCCTACCCGCACACCGACACTCATCAAAGCAGCCTTAACCCACGTGCAATTTGAAACCATTCACCCCTTCCTAGATGGCAATGGTCGCTTGGGAAGATTGTTGATTACCTTCTTGCTGTGCTCTGAGGGAGCACTATCCGAACCTCTCCTATATCTCAGCTTGTACTTCAAAACCCACCGCCAGCAATACTATGACCAACTGCAACAAGTTCGTCTCAAAGGCGATTGGGAACAGTGGCTCCAATTTTTCCTAGAGGGGGTTGTCACAACTGCCGAGCAAGCAAACAGCACCGCCAAACGGATTCTTGACCTATTCGAGAGAGATCGACGTCGGATTGAAAACATTGGTCGAGGTGCAGGGTCAGCCCTTCAGGTTCATCAAATCCTGCGCAAAAAGCCTATTTTTTCGGTCAATCACTTGTCGCGTCAATTAGAACTGAGTCGCCCTACCGTTAGTGCGGCTATCAAGAACCTCATCACCCTTGGAATTGTCGAAGAATTAACCGGACGTCAACGCGATCGCGTATTCATTTACCGA
This sequence comes from Acaryochloridaceae cyanobacterium RU_4_10, assembly GCA_012032135.1. Taxonomy (GTDB): domain Bacteria; phylum Cyanobacteriota; class Cyanobacteriia; order Thermosynechococcales; family Thermosynechococcaceae; genus JAAURS01. The sequence continues at coordinate 3,202 of JAAURS010000163.1, forward strand.
GACTACCTCAGCATTCTCAATGAAGGAACAGAGCCCTAGGCTAGATCTTGAAGGCCGCTCCGCTAACATTAGAGGATTGAAGGCGATCGCCCCAGCATTTGCTTGAGGTTTGCGATCGCCTCGATCTAGCTTCTGTTTTAAAAGCTGAAAACCGTTTAGGCAATCAGAACTGATTATTCTTTGCCTAACCAGCTAAACATTGCCCGTAAATCCTTACCCACTTCTTCAATGGGATGTTCCGCTTCGCGACGGCGCATGGCAGTGAACCCTGCTTTGCCGGACATGTTTTCAAGCACAAATTCGCGGGCAAATTGACCCGTTTGAATTTCTTGCAAGACCTTCTTCATCTCTGCCTTAGTTGCATCATTCACAATGCGGGGTCCGCGTGTGAAATCGCCGTATTCAGCAGTATTAGAGATGCTATCGCGCATTTTGGCTAGACCGCCTTCAACCACCAAGTCCACAATTAGTTTCACTTCATGCAGACACTCAAAGTAAGCCAGTTCGGGTTGATAGCCTGCTTCCACAAGGGTTTCAAACCCGGCCTTGATGAGCGCGCTCAATCCGCCGCATAGTACCGCCTGTTCCCCAAAGAGGTCCGTTTCGGTTTCCTCGCGGAAAGTGGTTTCTAGGATACCAGCACGGGTGCCACCAATGCCTTTGGCGTAAGCCATCGCGCGATCGCGGGCTTGTCCTGATGCATCTTGATAAATGGCAAAGAGGGCGGGAACACCCTGACCCTGGGTATAAGTCCGGCGAACGAGGTGACCGGGGCCTTTAGGGGCAACCATCACCACATCCACATTGGGGGGTGGAACCACTTGGGCAAAGTGAATGTTAAAGCCGTGGGCGAAGGCTAGAACTTTTCCATCGGTCAAATGGGGCGCAATTTCATTGGCAAATACCGTTCTTTGAGCTTCATCGGGTAACAGGATCATGATGAAGTCCGCAGCTTTGGCAGCATCGGCGACGGAATGGACGGTGAGGCCAGCGCTTTGGGCGTAGTGTGCGGATTTGCTGCCTTCGTAGAGCCCCACGATGACGTTAACGCCGCTGTCTTTGAGGTTCAAAGCATGGGCATGACCTTGGGAGCCATAGCCAATGATGGCAACCGTTTTGTTGTTTAGTAAATCTAAGTTGGCGTCGGCATCGTAGTACATGCGGGCCATAAGTCTTGAGTCTCCTTCCAGCAAGCGTAGACGTTGGGGTGCAAACTTTTAATTTTACTTTGAAAGCACACCAGGTTTAGCGTTCCCTCAGCAAATCGAGATGTTTGTTTTGGGAATTCGGTAGGAGACTATGAAACAATCGCAAACACGAGCATAGCAGCGTTATAGATCGTTCAATTGATTATTTTGATTGACTTCTAGAATTTTTCGCCCATAATGGCATAATCCCCCAAAGCAAGGCTAGCTCGACTTTGGGGGATATCTCCACTAAAGGAGGTGATGCTTATGAATCAGTACGAACTGATCTTAATGATGGTTCTTCTGGTCATAGCGTTAGCGGCGCTCACCAGATAGGTTAAGTGACCGGAGGGAGTGAGGAGGCTAGCACCTTACTCTCTCACACCTCCTTTATAGCATTTGTTCCCTAACAAATATTGGGGAACATTGGTTAGTCCGTTTATCCGTCCTAAATGTCGTTCGATCCCAGAACACTTTGTAGGGGGCATGGCCCCGCGCCCTTACACAATGCCTGACCTAGGGATAAGACCGAGATTCCCGCCAACTGTTTTGCCGTCTGAGAAAGTCAAATTGGATGCGACTCAGCCAACGGCGAAAGATAGGCGAGGATGCTGAAACGGGAGCGGCCAGCCGCACAACTTGCTCTAACAGTTGAGGGGCTAACTGATTGACCAGCAGGGTAAGGCGACCCTGCCAACCCACCCCAATTTCTGGGGCATCGCGTTGAAGTCCTTGCATCAGGGCTTCTGCAACTTGCTGGGGGGTCATTTTCACCATCCACCGGAAGTGCTGGAGTTCCTGCACCATATCAGTATCCGTGAGGGAGGGGAGCAGGGCCATGACCTGAACCTGGTGGTTAGCCAACTCGCCGCGCAGGGCTTGGGTGAATCCCAAAATTGCAAACTTAGTGGCGGAGTAAGTCGCCATCGTCGGAGCCGCAACTTTGCCCATCAAGCTGGACACGTTGACAATGGTGCCTTCATCTCGTGCCACCATCCGTTTGGCGATCGGGCGGGTGATGGCATACATGCCCATCAGATTGGTATCGATCTCAGATTTGACATGGGGTAAGTGCGATCGCAAAAACGATTCCTGATGGGCCACGCCAGCACAATTCACCAAGATATGCACGGGACCGTAATCCCGCCAAGCTTTGGCGATCGCCACGCTCACTTCTGGAAGCTTGGTCAAATCCAAGGGGATTGTCACAGCTTCTGCGCCAAGGGCTTTCACTTCAGCCGCCACTTGTTCGAGATGTTGCAGATTGCGAGCCACTAGCAGGATTCGCTCGATGCCGTGGCGGGCAAATTCAAGGGCGATCGCCCGTCCAATGCCACGGGAGGCTCCAGTCACTAGAGCCGTTTTTCCTTTAATATTCATGGATGAAAACCTCCAATTACAAGGTCTCACGACAGCGTTAAGTAGGACCGAAGCTCAATGGAGAAAGCTTCGGCACGCAGTGAGACGTAGTACAGTGCGGGGAATGTTGAGCCAAGCAACCGTTGGGCTTATCGCAAAACGGCCATCTAAAACAGTTCGGCAAGCGAACTGCTTTTTTGCAGATACATGAGGCTGCAAGCAATGAGGAGAAAAATATTTAGCCTCGGATGCACGCGACTAAAACTATCAGGTCTGGAGCGGTCCGCGACCAAGGCTCGAGAACCTTATTGAAAAACTTGTCACTAGATTTGCATTTAGAGCGGATACAGGGATCTAGATCTGTAGGGTTAAAAGGCTAACGACAGAACCTCATCATCCCCAGTAGTGAATGAGGATTCTTGGGACTGCAACAACAGGTGCATGACCGTTCCTCCTAGTCAATAAAATCGAGCGCTTACGTTACAGACGTTAACACTCGAATGATGTTTCCGCAATGTTTCTTAAAATACAAACCTGAATTTTTGTGAGCCAGAGAGGTTTAGTTTTATCCGATGTCCCTAGGGTTCAAGCTTTCATGTGTTTTTTGATACATGTCACGCGTTGCTGACTTTGAGGGGTTTGGCTCTATTTGGGAATCGTTAGAGCGGGAGGGACGTCAAATCGATCGCCATTTTATGCTTTGAGGTCGAGACGCTTAGGCGGGATGGTAGTAAAAGGATACGCCCAAAACGATATAAGTTGCCAGCAGTAACGCACCATCTAACCAATTGGAGCGTCCCCCAGAACTGACGAGGTTATTGACCGTCACCGCAATCACCAAAGCCACTACCTCAAAGGGATTGAAATTTAAGTCAATCGGTTGACCCCAATAGTGCCCCACAAACACTAATACAGGGGCAACAAACAGCGTAATCAACAAACTATCCCCCGTCACTGTTGAGACCGTGAGATCCATTTTGTCCTTCAAAGCCAGACGCGTCACCGTGATATAGCCAGACGCGTCGCTGATGAGCGGTAACAGAATGACCCCAGTAAACAATGGCGTTAATCCTAAGCCTGAAGTTGCTGACTCTACTACATTGACGAACAAATCCGATTCAAATGCGATCGCAACCGTAGAAAGCAACAACACCCCAATCCATCCGGCCAAAGCTTTTTGCCCGTGAGCCAATTCGGCCTTCTCTTCGGTGGATTGGGCTTCTTCTGCAATCCCCACATCGTAAAGATAGCTATGGGTTTTGAGGGAAAATAGCAGCGTCAACCCGTACAGCACAATCAAGACACTCGCCGTTACCATTGATATATGTTTAATAGCCGTGGGATCGACCATGTTTGAGGTGTAAGTGACCAGAGTGGGAAGGGCGATCGCCGTCACAGCCAGCGTCATAAAAGATCCATTCACCCGTGCAAAAATCGGCTTGAACGTCTGTTCTTTGTAGCGAATTCCCCCCGCGAGCATCGCCAACCCCAACAACAGCAACAACGCACCCAGAATACTGCCCGTAATACTGGCCTCCACAATATCCACCAGCCCCGCCCTCAAGGCAACCAGCGCCAAGATCAATTCCGTTGCATTCCCAAAAATTGCATTGACCAATCCCCCAATGGAAGGACCAGTCACCACAGCAATCTTTTCCGTAGCCGTACTCAATACAACAGAAAGCGGAATAATGGCCAAGGCTGAGGTAGTAAAGACAGCCAATTCGCCCCAATGGAAATATTCACCCGCAAAAGATAGCGGGATTAAACCCACACAGGCAAGGATCGTGAAAGTTTTAAGAGAGAGTAGCGTTTTCATCCCATCCATAGAAAATTGATACCTCAAATTTACTGGATACCCCAGTCCACTAAACCTCGCAAACTGAAAAGTGCAACCTTTCCCCATCAATTCCCGTCAAGGTATTGCAATTAGGCAAATCAATTGCTATACCCATTGTCATAACAGCAATTAGGCTGTATGTGCATGGTATGCTACAGGCCCATGTAATCCCCCTTGAAAATGCATCTCGTGGAGAAGTTTGAATGAAGCTGAATTCTCGTCGGATTGCTCTTGGTGGATCCCTTTCAGCAGCCGTCTTGAGCGCACTGTTGGTTGCATTGCCTGCTCTAGCCAACTCTATTACCTCCTATGGCTTCGACACCCAAGGCGATCGCCTCAGTTTCACCACAGATGATGAAGTGCAACCCACCGCCAAACTCCTCAGCGATCCCACTCGCCTCGTGGTCGATCTGCCAGGCGTTCGGCTAGGACGCCGTAAAATTGTAAAACCCCTCAATGGCAAATATAAGTCTCTCCGACTGGGCCAGTTCAACAAACAAGCCGCTCGTCTCGTGGTCGAACTGGATGCCCCCTATGGTGTAGACCCCAATCGCATTCAGATCAAACCCTCCTCCAGTCGCAGTTGGTCCGTCACCCTGCCAGAGCCTAATTCAGGCGATCGCAGATCTGGCCCAGATGAAATCTCTCTTGTTATTCCGCCCGCTCCCGCTGAGACAATGCCAACGGAGAGCTTTAATGGGTCTCTAGGCTTAGGCCGAGAATTGCTGTGGTTAAAACAACGCTTAGCAGCGGTTCATTCTACTTATCCCGTCGTTCGTCCGGGACTATTTATTCTGGACCTTGCCACCGGAGACTATGCGGGGTTGCAATCGAGCAAAGCATTTCCAGCGGCTAGCGTGATCAAACTACCCATTCTCATCGCGTTTTTGCAGGACGTGGACGCGGGGAAGGTCAGTTTTAAAGAAAAACTCACGATGCGGCCCGAACTCATCGCTTCTGGATCGGGCTATATGCAGGACTTAGCCCCTTGGTCATCTTTTTCGGCGTCGTATACCGTCAGCAAGATGATTGAAACCAGCGACAATACGGCCACCAATATGATCATCAAGCGGTTAGGGGGCGCGTGGGCGCTCAACAAACGGTTTCGCAGTTGGGGCCTTCAAGATACTGCCATTCGCCGTTGGCTACCAGATTTATCCGGCACGAACACCGTAAGCCCCCAAGACCTTACCCTAATTTTAAGCAAGTTGGCTAAAGGGAACCTTTTATCTGCCAGCAGTCAAGCCAAAGCGATCGCCATTCTCAAAACCTGTCGTACCCGTACGTTGCTCTACCCCGGTATTGGACCAGGGGGACAAATTGCCCATAAAACAGGGGACATTGGGTTTGCTATTGGCGATGCAGGCATTGTCTATATGCCCAATGGGAGACAATATATTGCAGCGGTCATGCTCAAGCGCCCCTACGACGATCCTCGCGGTCGGGATTACATTCAAACGGTTTCCCGTATTACATATTCTTACTTTTCCCAGCGTTAAAGGAACATTGAATCCAAAGGACAGTAGGGGAGCGATATCACTTTAGGTGTTTCGGGTATGCTTTTTAGTAACACAAGGGCCATATTCTTAAATAGTGTTAATGGAAGACTACAAAGCCAATAGTTATAAAAATGTCATGGAATTACTGGTCGATAGCGAAATCGATCGACAGACCCATGATTACCCTCAAGAAGACGCTCAAGGTATCAATCGGATTGAGGTTGCAGCCTATGCACTCAATCATTTACCGCCTCTCTACGCCTCTAGCCAAGAAGGGGTTGAGATTCAGCTCAAACGAGGTGAATCTGAATTTGGCGAGCTGATGACAGTGGCCGTTGCTCAAGCCTTGGAGGTCATTACTCAAAAACCCGACCGATTTGTAACACCCCTCAGACCCATTGCTGAAATTGAAGCCGAACTGATTTTGGCCCAACAAGATTTTGAAGAGCTTGTCGCAGATTTAGCAGATCCCCTCTAGTTTGGCGGGCAATGCCCTTCTCTACTTCGTTTCATTTGATGGCAGCCGAACCTGAGGGACACATCACCATAGATTGCACAAACTTTGGGGTTTGTGGTGGTGTTTGGGAAGGAATATTGGTTCTGCACATAGCCGTTGCGGGTAGCTTGCCAGGAATGGTGTAGACGATTCCCGTGTAACTGTTCAGCCCAGGTTTCTTGGCGATCGCAACCAAAACAGCCTGAGATTCACTGGCTTGTTTGACTTCTAGATGATAGTCCTCGTTATCTGTGGGGATATCGGGTGCTAGACGTTTCAAGTCACTTGTAAAGCGACCTTTCGTCAGGTGTTCGGCTTGTTGAGCCAACAACAGGTTGCTCAGAAAAGTTTTGCCCGTATCCTGTAAGGCAATCTTGCCTTTTTGGGTTACATCTTTACTGATTTTGCTAGAAATTTTCAAAGCAGTGGCATCTAAAGGAGGTGCGACCGCAGAGGCTGACGGTGTTGTCGCGGGCGAACTGGGCGAACTCAAGGGAGCCTTTGAGGGACGAGGCTGTATGGATGGAGCGGATGGACTTGGAGCCGAGGAACCCATCGCGACTGGAGAGGAAGGGGTGGGGGGCACGGTGGAGGGCACGGTGGTCGTATTGCGAGAACATCCAGCAGCGATCGCCCCCGCAAACCCGACTGTCAGGCAGAGGCTAGAACATTTGGCAAAATAATGAGCCATATTGGCGGACAATCCAGAATGAAGAATATATAAGACTTAACCAAAAGCATCATTCTTAGAGGCAATTTGAAAAGTTTTGGATGTATGTTTGTACTTTCGTGGATCCCCCTTGTATCTTAAAAGGAGAGCGGTAGACCGATATCCCCCTGGTTGAAAAACCGAGATTTAGTCTAGGTCGCCGCTTCCTCATCAATCAAAACTCGAAAAATCGCCAGGGTCTTGAACCCGCA
>JAAURS010000164.1 GCA_012032135.1 Acaryochloridaceae cyanobacterium RU_4_10
CGGGTAGGAGTTGCTGAGGCGTTAAAAGTGCAGAAGCAATACCCATCTGACTGATGGCTTGGGAAAGGACTCTAGTATTGTCTGCCCAAGATCCTAGAATCAGAGGTGCCGCAGCCGCAGAAATACTCGCAGATGGAACGACGAGATCCTGATTTGCTTCAATGACATCGGGATTGGAAATTTTATTGCTTTGTGCAATGGATTCCGGTGAAACCTTATATTTCTCAGCAATTTGGGAAAGATTTTCGCCTTTTTGGACTTTATGGACCAAGGCAGTGGGTTTACTTGAATCCAAATTTCCTGAGTTTGCCGCGCTGGGTTGAGCAACGTCTGCCTCTAGGACCTTTGTAAGTTCATTCTGCGAGAGCAGTGAACTGTCATCATTGGCAGTGACGGACAATGATGGAGAAGATTGTCGATCTGCTGATGGTGCAAGGCTTGAGAGAATTGTCTCTTCAGATTCTTGTCCAGACGGTTGTAACGCAGAACGAATCTGAGAATTAGTGGAGAAAACGGGATCAAGGCGATTGGAACCATCTTGGCTTTTCCAAACATTTGCTTGAATTGGGGCTAGGGCAGTGTTTGGTTGTTGATTGTCTGAGTCAGTAACTCAGGAATCGCAGAGGCTTGAAAATTTGCTGAATTAACCAACTCAGGTAAAGCAACAGCGCCTAACAAGTTAGACGGAGCGAACGCTTCTACTTTCTGCTGGGGCATCATTGCCCCTAGAGTGCTCGCCGATAATGTGACGCTCAACAATGAAGCAGAACGAGTTCGACGGAAAAGGGTTGCTCCAAATCGAGCAGCAGAGTCAGAACGGTTCTGCTCTGTAGGGCTGAATTGAGCATCAACCTTCTGCGGAATTTCTCGTCTCAATGAGGACCTCCTAAACATTTCATGAGTGACTCGGTGTAAGTCAAAAATAGGCTCCCAGTGCCATAAAACTGGCTAGGGCCAACACCTATGGTTGATTGCTCATGTCACAAAAGAGCGACCCAATTTTGCTGCGACAACGCTTAGGTCAAAATAACCTGATTCGGACATTTAGACAAGCTAAATATTCCGATTGACTTCTCCTGTCCGCATCATGATTTGATGCTTGTGGGATTGTCTCTTGTCGCAGGACTTCTTGCTAAAACCTCACACACGTATACATTTAAGTGACTTTAGCCTAGCTTTCCCAAATTTTTAACGTTTGATCTCCGTAGAAATACAGAGATGGCGCTCATCTTTAAAACTAGTTTTTATGCACAAGATGAACTTCATTTCAAGTGATGCACGAACATCATGCTCTGGATCGGTCTGTAGAACTCAAATTTCTCAATGCTTTCCTCTCCTTTATTAAATTTCTGGCGCTCAAATTTCCTCACTTTTTTTGTTGTCGGCCCATAAGGATTGCGAACTGAATAGGTAAACCGATAGAATTTTCTTATCAAACAAGTTTTCTGTTCTGGATAAAGAGATCCAGTTAATTGGGATCCACTTTTTGCTATCAATGATTTGAATGGCTGATAGCGTTGAACAGATTAAATTATGGTTGCTCTAGTCCTAATTGGCGTCTTGCTTCAAAAAGTCCCAATGCTGCGCTCACGGATAGATTAAGGCTGCGTACGTGGACGCGAGACATGGGGATGTGGACGGTGGCAGTACAGGTTTCCAAAATGTCCCGAGGGAGTCCGCTGGTTTCACTGCCAAAAAGAAGCCAGTCGTTGGGCTGAAACTGGAATTTCCAGTAGCTTTTGGAACCAGAGGTGCTAAAGCCAATCAATCGGCCTGAGCTGTTGTTCGCACACTCATAGAAGGTTTCCCAGTTGGGATGGCGATACAGTTTGACGTGGGGCCAGTAATCCAGTCCTGCCCGTTTGAGTTGGCGATCGCTGAGGTCAAAGCCGAGGGGCTCCACGAGGTGGAGTTCGGTTTCTGTGGCGGCGCAGGTTCGAGCGATATTTCCTGTATTGGGAGGAATTTGTGGATAAACGAGGACAAGTTTGAGCATAGAACTTACATAGCAGTAGGGTGCAGTTTTGGTAAATACCAAAACTGCACCCCGTTTGTGGGATTAAATTAGAGGGGTGTTACCTATGAGATTCTATGCGACAACGGGCGTGCAGAGTTTATTGCGTAACTCGAGTTCGTCAAGTTCCATGGACAAAATGCCCTGCTGCATGATGGAACGGATGGACCACCCTTTATCGACCAGTTTGAGCCATTGTTGGGCTTCGTTGCCTTCACGCAGGATGGTTTGAATGGGGTTCAAGAAGCAGCTAAATCCTTGTTTTTTGGCGGTAGGCCAAACTTCTGTATAGAGTTCTTCGACCCAATCCCGCGCCAGGAGCGATCGCCCGTCTTGCCAGTGGGTTAATTCTGCATCCAGACTGAGGTGTGCGGCTGCTTTCTCATTGGCGGCAGTAAGGCGATCGAGCTGGTCTAGATCTGTTCTAAAAATACTTGAATTTAAGGGAGCCAAGGATGGGTCGTCGATGAGCTGTTGAATCCGAGCTTCGAGGAGTGCTGAGATGGCCAGCAAGCGAACGGGGTTTGTGACTAAATCGCAGATTCTTAGCTCTAGGCGGTTGAGGTCGTAGGGGCGTTTTGCTCCATTGGGGCGGACTGAACTCCAAAGGTGCCTTACATTTTGCATGGTTCCAGCGGCAAGCTGCGCTTCTGTCCATTCAATGAAGTGGGCGTGGCTGGTAAATAGAGGTACGCTTTTTGGAGTTTGTGGAAACACGGCCCAGCGGCTGGAATGGAATCCGGTGACTCTGCCATCTAGAAAGGGGGATGCGGCACTCAAGGCCAAAAAGAGCGGTGCTTCCAAGCGAATGAGGCGACAGGCTCTCATCAAGACTTCGGGATCTGAAATGCCGACATTAATGTGAACGCTGGCGGTAACCACGTTGGTGCCGTAGGTGTTCTCAATATAGGTGTGGTAAGGGTTCAGCGGATCGGAACGGTGAAAATGGCTGCTATCCCCTAGGGACAATGTGCTGCCTGGAATGACCGTGTAGTCGCCAAGGGTGTGTAGATATTGTCGCAGCCGGAGACGAGGCTGGACGAGCGCGCACAAAAGTTCCTCGTATCCTAGCAATGGGTCCGTCACGTATTCGACATTTCGACTGTCGGGTTCCCGCACAAATCCCTCTAGGTCTGCCGTGATGCGATCGGACAAGCCAATGATGTCACCCGTGGGCGAGCCTGTATAAACTTCAACCTCAAACCCTTTTGTGAGCACGGCTGTTTTCCTTAACGTTATAAAATGGGCGGTACCAAACTCAGTCTGTCGGGCGTTACGGCGCTGAAGGTGCAACTGCTCGCTAAGGCGGCCCGCTATTTGTACTGTTTTGATTCTTTTACCATTCTTGCATGTTTGCGAGATTCAAGTTGAGTAGGGTTGTGGGCTGGAAAACCGAACTTAATCTTGCCTTAATTTCCCACTAACGGAAGGGGAGTCCTGTTTCAATGCGGAAAAACTTGACTTGGGGGATCAGCGGATCTTCAACGATGCCTACGCCACATAATTGCCATCGATCTAAGGTGGCTCGGAGGGCTGTGGAGGGAATGCTTTCAACTTTGCCTTGGGTGCGATTCCCCTGGCCGTGGGCGTTAAGGTAACTTAGGGCATCATAATCTGTGGAAAATAGCATGAGAAATCCATCGGCAGTGTCTTCTGAGGGGTGAGCTACCAAATATTCTCCCGTGCCCTGTGATCGCACCACATAGTAAGTCTGTGAAAACATGGCTCACCTTAGTTTGATGAATCGTTCAACTCAATCCGCGGGTCAACGAACTTCAGCAGAATATCTGCTAAAAAGTTGCCCAATATCAGCATGGCCGCGCCCATCATTAGGCTCCCCATAATGAGATAGAGATCGATGGATTGGACGGCCTGAAGCGTTAAGCGGCCTAGACCGGGCCAGTTGAAAAAGTATTCGGCAATGAACGCCCCTCCCAATAGGCTGGCAAATTCAAAGCCTAACAGCGTAATGAGAGGATTGATGGCGTTGCGGAGCGCGTGTAAATAGATCACCCGATTCTCTGGCAATCCTTTGGCACGGGCGGTTTGGATATAGTTTTGACGCAGCACATCCAGCAAATTACCTCGCGTAATGCGTTGCAAGCCTGCAAAGCTGGTAATGCTGAGGGCTAAGGTGGGTAACACCATGTGCCAGCCAATATCTATCCACTGTCCCAACTCAGTGAGGTCGTCATGATTAATGCTGGTCATCCCACCCACAGGAAAGAAGGGGGTACTTTGGGCAAAAAATAATAGGGCTAGAACGGTAATAAAGCTTGGAAATCCCTGGCCAATGTAGCTCAGCACTTGTAGCACGCGATCGCTCCAACGGTTTTGATTGACGGCCCCTACAATCCCAAGCGGAATGGCAATGCCCCAAGTGACCAAAATAGATGCGATCGACAGGAGTAAAGTATTGGGAATACGTTCCCCTAAAAGGTCTGCTACGGGTCGCTGGGAAATAAAACTATCTCCAAAATCAAAGTGGGTGACAACCCGCCACAACCAACGCCAATATTGCTCAATGGGCGGACGATCTAACCCAAATAACTGACTGAGTTCTTTAATCCGTTCTGGGGAAATTTTTGGATTTTGCTTTAGTGCATCCAAGTAATTAGAGGGCGATAACTGAATGACAGCAAAACAAAGGGCAGAGGCCAACAATAGCGTTAAGAGCGCTTGAGCCAAGCGTTGCAAAGTATACATCGCTAAATCGCTGCCCAATATTCCCTTGGCGGACTGAAGCCAACCTGTCCGTTGGGATTGAGTTTGAAGGGGTGTTGAATCAGTCATAGGAGTGCCTCAATCAGTGTGGTAGCCGCTGCCATTCCGCGAATCTCAACCGTCTTAATACTCAATCAGGGTTTTTATCGGGAGTTCGGGCAGTTTTTGGCGTCCCGCTAAATCCGTTAATTCGATGATAAAAGCAAACCCCACTAAGTGAGCGCCCGTTTGTTCGATCAATTGGGCTGCGGCCCCTGCCGTTCCACCCGTGGCTAACAGGTCATCTACAATCAGGACGCGAGCGTTGGGGGTAAAAGCATCTTGATGGACTTCAAGCCGATCCGTGCCGTATTCAAGTGCATAATCTATCCCATGTACGGGGGCGGGAAGTTTGCCCGGTTTGCGAACGGGAACAAAGCCTGCGGAGAGTTGGTGGGCGAGGGGCGTTCCAAAAATAAATCCCCGTGACTCGATTCCGACAACATAATCGATCTTTTCTGCGGCAAAGGTCTGGGTCATTTGTTCGATGACGTAGTTCAATCCTTTTGGGTTCTGAAGCAATGTTGTAATATCGCGGAAAAGAATGCCCTGCTTGGGAAAATCTGGCACATCTCGGATGAGGGATTTAAGGTCCATGGCGTGTGTATGCGGGGATATGGGTATACTTTCAATCAGCGGCTGTCAAGGTTTTTAAGCGTGTTGTTTCTGATTTCGCAATGTTTTGGGTCAAAAGACTTTAGGATTGCCAGATAAGAAGTCACGTCAGAAATCGTACACTAAGTGGGTGGACAGGGTTGCTTTTCAACGCTGTTCTTTGCGCTTGGGCAGTCGGGTTTGATTCGGCTAGGCGCGTGTTGGGTTAGGGTCTAATTGTTTGATGGATAGTGATAAAACTGGGATGCAAGGCAATAGCGCCACTTTAGAAGCTGAACCCTCGGATTCGTTATCCCTAGCTGGGCTAGTCGATCCAGATGTACCGGGACAGGTTTGTCCGCGCCGAACTCGGATCCAACTGGACTGGATGTTGTTGGCGTTGGAGGCGATCGATCTCAATGCTTCGGAAAATATTATTGCGGGGCTTCAGGAGCTACAGCTACAGCCTGTGATTAAAAATCGCGTGCATCTCTGGCGGCTGCGCAATACCAATCCTTTGCGTCGCTTTAGCCAACGGCGATCGCTCAGTTTGGATGAAGGAAAAGCTTTGGTGGTGTTGGCTTGTTATTTGGCCCGTCACGAAACGGGGACCATCCGTCAATTGCTTTTGGCCTACGAGCAACTGAAGGCACAAAATTTATCTGTCGACCATCATTTTAGACTGGCCCAATATTTAGAGCGTTTTCGCGGACACTTTTTGAGCCGCATGAACCCAAACCGTACGGCGATCGCCCTTTATAAGTCCCCCGAACAAACGAATGAACTCGCGCTTAATTTATTGAGTCAAGTGTTATTTTGTACGGGGACTGCCGGAATGCAGCGTTTGTGGTCTAGTTTATTCGATGGGGAAGTAGCTTAGCACCGATCATGACTATTCAGCGTCAATACAGTTTGCCAAACTGCGTCTTGATCCTAGAAGGATTGAGCAACGCGCCCGAAGCTTCCGCTGGGGGAAACCGTCCCGAACTCAATATTCTGACCCGTTTTGAATGCTATTTTGCCCGTGAAAAGCAAGCTCTGATCGGCGGGCGCGATCTCCTGGAAGGGTTACTTCAAGCAACCAATCGTTGCGTGCAGTCCTGGATTAGTGGGATGCAGCCCCTCCCCTATAAGGGCAAAGAAGTGAAGCCAGAGGTTCAGTTACAGCCCCTCAAAGAAGGGGGATTCGATCTGGTGGTTCCAGGTGTTTTTCTAGCACAAGGTTCCTCTGAGGATGCAAATCTAGAACAACCCGTGGCTCAGTTTCATATTTCATCGGTGCAGTTATTCGATCTGATGGAAGCCATCGACCAATTGGCTGCCGACCAACAGACGTTACCGGATTTACAGGCGGATATCAGGCCGCGATCGCGTCAAGAAGTGCGATCGGGTTCGTCGACTTTGGAGCAATCGGCTCCGTTGGCTTTGGGTGTTACAAGTGTGGGTGTTGCGGCGGCAGCCTTGTTCTTTATGCCCGTGCCTAAAGTGCCCACCCCTCCCAAAGAGTCTCAGCAAGCTCCTGCTAGTTTAGGACAGCCGCTCGTTGAGCCTCCCACCAAATCCTCGGGGGACTCCAAACCGAATACCGTTCAGCCCTTGACTCCCGCAACGCCGTCTGCGGGAATTCAACCTTCGCCTTCCAAGGCTGTGTCTCCATCGCCTTCAATAAAATCCCTTCCATCCCCCAGCAGTCCCAGTCCGGTTAAGCCTTAGGTTCCGTTGCTGGGCTCATCTTCTCGATCTGGAGATGTTTTGAGTTCGTACATCACCTCGCGGACAAAGCTACGCAGGCTCTGGTTATCTTCTTGGCAGGAGATCATTAATTGGGTGCCCATTTGGAGCATCAGTAATGGGATGCGAATGAGCAGGTAAGACAATACAATCAGCGTAATAACGGCAAACCAGCGAGCTGGACCATCAAAAGCGGAGGATGTTTTGGAGGGTTGACTAGTATTGCTACTTTCCAGGAACATCGTGGCCCATTGGTCCACTAAGTCTTTGGCGTGGGCTGGATGGGTGGCAATATCAAAGACGTAACTAAAGATGAGGACCGCCAAGATAACACTGACCAAAATCAATAAGACCGACAGGCCCAGCAGGAGGGTCTTCAGTCTGTAATTGAGTTGGGTGAATTGTCTGCGATCGCGACGGATATTGTGCAAGCCCATCCTAAAGGGTGTCCCTATTTCTTCTAAAATGCTAATCGGGAGCCAATGTAGCTCAACTATTGTGACATTAATTACGGAGAATCATAGTGGATCTAACACGCATTCCAGCCCAACCGAAACCCGGATTAGTCAATGTTTTGATTGAAATTGCGGCTGGCAGCAAAAATAAGTATGAATTTGATAAGGACATGAATGCGTTTGCGCTGGACCGTGTTTTGTACTCATCGGTGCATTATCCCTATGATTATGGGTTTATTCCCAATACGTTGGGGGATGATGGCGACCCCTTAGATGGCATGGTGATTATGGACGAACCCACTTTCCCAGGCTGCGTGATTGCGGCGCGTCCGATCGGGTATTTAGAAATGATCGATGGCGGCGAAGGCGATGAGAAAATTTTGTGCGTGCCCGATCAAGACCCTCGTTTTACCCACGTCACTTCGTTGAGCAATATTGCCCAACATCGTTTGGATGAAATTTCTGAATTTTTCTTGACCTACAAAAACCTTCAGAAGAAAAAGGTTGAGATTCGGGGTTGGCACGATGTGGATAAAGTAAAGGCGTTGGTGGATAGAGGGATTGCTGCCTATAAATAAGGTGATGCGGGGGGTGCAAACCCTTGCACCTTCTGTAAATATAGATTTGCAAAATTCGCGAAAGTAGTCTGTTGAATGCAATCAGTTCGAGATCTTATTGTTTTGATTACTGGAGCCAGCAGTGGGATTGGTGAGGCATGTGCCTATGAGTTTGCTGGGGCTGGAGCGCGTTTGGTTCTGACGGCACGACGATCGCAACGTCTATCCTCTCTCAAAGCCCAACTCCACCAACAATTTGGAACTGAGGTGGAATTGCTGGCCTTTGATGTGCGCGATCGCCCTTCCATCACCGCAGCTCTAGAAAGCCTTCCCGCTGAATGGCAAGCGATCGATATTTTGATCAACAACGCAGGGCTGAGTCGCGGTTTGGAGAAACTCCATGAGGGTGACATCCAAGACTGGGAAGAGATGATCGATACCAATATGAAAGGGTTGCTCTACATGACCCGTGCGATCGTGCCTGGAATGGTGGAACGGGGATGGGGGCATGTGATTAATATTGGATCGCTGGCGGGACACGAAACGTATCCCAAGGGCAATGTTTATTGCGCGACAAAGGCTGCGGTTCGAGCAATTTCTGAGGGGCTAAAGCAAGATTTACTGGGGACGCCCGTTCGGGTTTCATCCGTGGATCCGGGGTTGGTGGAGACGGAGTTTAGTCAGGTGCGGTTTCATGGGGATGAGGCGCGAGCTAAGACGGTTTATGCGGATACTGTTCCGCTAACGGCGCAGGATGTGGCGGAGGTGGTTTTGTTTTGTGCGGGTCGTCCGGCCCATGTGAATATTAGTGAGGTGTTTATGATGCCCACGGCCCAATCAGGCGCTACATTGGTTCACCGCGATCGCACTTAGTTCGGTGATGGGAGAGAAGCGCTCAAACAGTGAATGGGGTTGGCGACGAATCGCCAAAAGTGTAATGATTGACTCATCTTGAACGTTAAATCAGGGATAGGGTTCAACTCTTGGTACATCATTGTCAGGTTTTTGTAGACAACGAGCTGGACCAACTGAAGGTCGTAACAAAAAGGGTCACTGATGGCCTAGTCAATTTTGGAGGAGATTTAGAGCCGTGACCGTTGAAAGATGGGATGACGTTAGACTGGACCGCTTGGCCGAGTCGCTCGACCGCTTGACCGTATCGGTAGAGCAAGACAGCCAAAACATTCGTTCCCTGCTAAATGTTGTAAACATCCATCAGGGAAACTTTGAAGTGATGTTGGGTGAAATGAGACGGATCGGTGAAGAGGTCAGGGGACTTCAAACCGAGAATCGCCGTATCTTGGATCATCTCTTTGGCGATCGCGCTGAGTAATCGTCGCCCTGGTCTTGCCCACCAAATGTTTTTTAGTCTAATAGTGGAGCGATATCTTCCCATCCCAACCCCTGCCGCAACGCTGTGAAAGGCTCATCACAGAGATCTAAAACGGTTGAAACCTTCTGGGTTGGGGGTTGGCCACTATCCACAATCACATCCACAAGTTTTTCAAAGGCATCAAATAACTCAGCGGTGGAAGTGGGTGAAATGGGTTTGTATTCATCTTCTTCAGACAAACCCGTGGTGGCTGATGTGGAAATAATAGGATTCCCAAGGGATTCTAAGAGTGCTTGGGCGATCGCATGGTCGGGGACGCGAATTCCAGTAGTTTTGCGTTTAGGGTTTAGTGCGAGTTTGGGGACCAGTTTGGTCGCAGGCAGAATGAAGGTGTAGGGTCCAGGGATAACGCGCCGCATGAGGCGATAGGCGGCGTCACTGACATGGGCGTATTTGGCGATGTCTGATAAGGACGCACAGAGGAAGGTTAAGGGTTTATCATTTGAAAGCTGCTTGAGCTGCCGGACCTTTTGGACAGCGGACTTTGACGATAAGTCGCAGCCAATGGCATAAACGGTATCCGTGGGGTAGAGCATCACGGCACCCGATCTTAAATCGTCGCGAATTCGATCGATGATGCGGTTCTGAGGCGAATCTGGATGGACGGAGTACACTTGGGCCATAGGGACAGTACCAACTCCGGGATTGCCTCATCATAGAATGACAACTGTCTGCAAAGATACAAAATGGCTAAAATTGCTTATTTTGATTGTCCCACTGGAATTGCTGGGAATATGTGTTTGGGTGCGCTGATCGATGGGGGTGTGCCGCTGGACTATCTGCGCGAAACTTTAGCCCAGCTTCCCCTTACGGATGAATATAAGTTGGCCGTGGAAACGGTCCACCATCAGGGGCAGCGATCGCTTCACGTAGATGTAGCCATCAAACACCATCACCACCACCGTCATTTACCGGATATTGAAGGGGTCAT
>JAAURS010000165.1 GCA_012032135.1 Acaryochloridaceae cyanobacterium RU_4_10
GGTGTTCGGGCTTGACTCCTTCTCCCAGTAAGTGCTCTGTCGCGATTCCTGTGAAAAACTGCTCAAACATATACAGTGGCGCTGATACGAATCCTAATCCGTTCAACAACATTGCTTTGACGATGATACCTGCACTCACTTTCTCTCTAGAATCTGGCCCCAGCTTTTCATTGATGTATTCGACAACCCCGATCCCCAAATGGTCTATATTTTGAACTAATATTTCGGAGTTGATAAGACCCTCCTCGTTTCCTCTTGTTTCTATATCTCGATCCTAATTCCTAAACGACCTCTCGAAAGAGCGGAATGTGGGTTAAAGTTGCGGTTGCCCGTATCTGAAAAGGCTGATGGCATAATCACAACGTCTCCACTGGCCGCGCGTTCAATGCGCAAATCGCGATTGGCTAAACAGAATTCATAGAACTGTGCCTGTGCCATAGGAGAGATCGTCGGAAGAGTGTGCTTTGGCTAAAGCGATCGCGATAGGTTTTCAATCTGCAAATGCGATCGCCTTGAAAGGTAGATAGGATGAATGCGATCGCATAAAGCACTTTGATTACCAGATCTTCGCCGCTATACCCTTGAGAGAGATGGTCTTCCATCCTGTCAAGATGTATTCCTATAGTAAATGTGCGACAATAAGAACGAGTCTCAAAAAAACTAAGCGTGTAGAAGATGACCGTTGGTAAAGTCCATGCCCATTTTACACCTGAAGACTATTTAGAGCTGGAACGCATTAGTCCTATTAAGCATGAATATCTTCAAGGACAGATGGTTGCAAAGGCAGGCGCGAGCAAAGCTCATGTCATCATTACAGGGAACCTCTCTGCTTTACTGGTAAATCATCTACGGGGAACGGGCTGTATCTCTTACGCTACAGATATGAAAGTCCGTCTGCCTCTCTTAAATCTGTTCTACTATCCTGACCTAGCAATCACTTGCGACATCGCGATCGAGTCTCCGAACAAGACTTTATTTTGCATCCCAAGCTCATTATTGAAGTATTATCTGACTCCACCGAAGCCTTCGATCGTGGGGATAAATTTGCTGACTATAAATCGATTGCAGAGTTTGAAGAATACATTTTAATTCATCAAAAACAACTCCTAATCGAACGGTTTTTACGAAAGTCTGACAATCTATGGATTCCCCATATTTATCGTGCTGGGGACGCCATTGAGTTTAGTAGTATTGGCTTCTCTTGCGATATCTCAGCCCTCTATGAGAACATTGCCCAGTTGCTCTAATTGGGCAATGTCAGGTAGCTCGTGAGAATCTAAGACTCCTACTAAAACAGTGCATCAAATTCTCTGCGATCGTCAGCGTCTGCTCGTTATCCGCTAATGGGAGTAGCAGTGGATTCAGGTCTAAGGCGTAAAGATTAAATTCTCTGGTAATTCCAACAGCCTGATCGTTTGACCTTTGACTTCCACTAAACGATCAAAATAAGTGATTTTTTGAGTTGAGACAATCATCACGGGCTTTCGATCGCGGATGGCAAGCCATTCCAGAAAGCCGTCTAAATTGGGTACATCTTCCCCAGCGATAAATTCTGCCAGACGGCGAAATAGCTTTGGCAAAATAGGTTGTTCGTCAATCATGACGGCAAGCTTATCTAGCAAAATTCCACTATTGGTTTTATCTAGCTTGTATAAGCCCGTGCTTTTGGTCCGAGCCTTCGTCGCCGCCTCTGTGAGTGTTTTACGAAGTTCTGGAAATAACCCTTTGTAGTAAGTTGGGTAGGCATTTCCTAATTCCAGGGTTTGATAGTTCAGGCTGTGCTTTAGGCGCTTGGCGTCTAAGAAAATATTGCTACCATCTTGCTCTGGGGAAGTCCCTGAAAAGACAAAACAAAGGGGGCGTCCGTTTTTGTCTTTGTTTTTGGCAAGAATATACCCTGGTGTTCCGTCCTTTGCTTGAAGAATATTGCGACCCTCTCTGTCCCAAACAACATCGGTGATTTTAAGATAACCGAGCAAAAAGTTTGTGGCAGCATGGGCTAGCGATCGCGGTTGGTGGATTTCACCTCCTGGCGCGCAAAAATGAGTTTCTACCGTATCAATTTCGCCAAGACGCACCTGCACATCTTTTTGGCTGTTGATACACAGATGCCTGAGTCCTAGCAAACCCCAATGCGCTTCATTTATTGCACGGAACCGAATCGAATCACCATCTGGCGAGTATCCCTTAACGTGAAACGTGCCCTTAATTAAATGAAATCCCATGTTGAGTTGCTTGGTGCGCTTGGGTTATGACAATCTGAAAACACAATGTATATCAGCCGAAACTGCGGGGCAAACTAAAGAAGAACCTTTGCTTTTGTTTGATACCCCTCTGTGAGAAATTATCATAGATGACCAGCTATTCTCCTGTAACGACAAAAAAAGTTGCCGAACATACCTTTTTGATGGCCGATGGCCGATGGAATCTGAAAGGGCACTGGTTATTGGAGCGGGAGGGTCCATTGGTGCCCATTCACGGCAAACTGATGGTGGTTTGGAATGGAGAGGAATGGTTTAATCTCGTGGGTAAAATTTCTCTACCCTCCGCTTCACCAGAGTTTAATTCCAACTACCCCCCTGAAGTGACCCTTCAGTATCGAGGGCATATTGGGGCCGACCAACAGTACACGTTTGTTCTCCAGCACAACCATCTAGGCCACATTGAAGGAGAAGGATGGTTGATGCCGGATTCCATTTTGCAAAGATTTTGGATTATTGGCGATCGCGAACGCCGTACAGGCGTTGATCAAATCTACCGGATTGACAGCGATCGGTATCATTGGTCTAGCAGCATTATGACAGGTCATGCCCTGAACAGTACGATGGATGTCACGTTAGAGCGGTTTAGGTGATATCTAAGATGTTTATCGCCGTTGGATATAATCCAAAATCCCCTGGGCAATTGCCTCAGCTATTTTAGTGCGCTGAGCCGCAGACCTAAACCGAGCTGCATCTTGAGCCCCCGTCACAAACCCAGTCTCCACTAACGTTGCGGGCATAGAGGTCCGCCGGATCACATAAAACCGAGCTTGCCGAACCCCACGATCTTTCAAACTGGTGCCGCTCAGAAGGCGTTTGTGAATGGCTCGTGCCAGCCTATAGCCCTCCGAACTCCCATAGTAATAAGTTTCTAGACCATTAATATCAGGACGGCTCATGCTAATTGCGTTGGCGTGAATGCTCACAAACAAGTCCGCCCCAATTCGTCGCGCCATCGAAACGCGCGGTTCGAGATCGATTTCTTGGTCCCCCGAACGAGTCATTACCACGCGCACCCCTTTCCGACGAAGCTGCTCCGCAACCTGTTGTGAGACGGACCAGACCACCACCTTCTCCTGCATCCCACCAATCCCCACTGCACCCACATCTGCTCCCCCGTGTCCCGGATCGATTGCTACCACCACGCCTCCTGCCTTGACGGGCGGTAACGGTGTAGCAGTAGGGAACGGAGAGGAAGGACTAGAGGGTGTTGACCCTTCAGAAGGCATTGGCCGCTCAGAAGGGGGGAATGAAGGGGAAGATTCTGCTTCTGGCACATCAATGGCGATCGGTTCTCGGCCTGGGTCTGCAATTTTATCTAGTGGTAAAACTTTCGGCAGTTGGATAAACCACCGCGTGGGCGAAAAACTACGAATCTCAACATTGTCAGGATTCAGCGTGTATTGAGACCCAAGTTCGATAACCATGCGCGCGGTATTGCGATCGAACTGACCCACCCGAACTTCACGGATAAACTTAGTGCCACGGGCTGTTTTTTTCCGCTTTCCCTTGATCAGCTTTGTATCGGGCAAATCGATAATCACCCGAGACGGATTGGATAGAAAATGGGCCTCAGGCTGGATCCCTTCATCCGTAATGAGTTCCAATCTACTCAGAGGCTTATTAAATTTCCAATAGGTCAGCCGAGCCGCCCAACTAGACTCACAGAATCCCAGAATAGAGATCGCAGTTAACGGAAGTAGCCAGCTTAGTTTCACAGCGATCGCACCTTAAACGCCTCAGAGGTTCACGAAACATGAAAGACTTTCCTAACCCTTGTTTAGTTTCCAAGGTCTAGGAAAAAACACCCATGTCGCTGGGTATCATGCCGCATCAGGCGCAGGAATGCAAGACTTGCAGGCAGATTTTCAGATTTGACACTCTCTATGGATCTCAAGTTGACCTTCACGATCGAGATCTGTATTGTGTATTGCATTATGTTGAAGTTGCTTCCACAAGGGGGAACTCTAGGTGAAGTAAAACAGTCCTCGGTGTGCGGACTTTGATTTGATATCAGCTTGACAAGCCTAGCCCTTTAGAAATTTAGGGCATTTCATCAAAGATACGGTCATATTCTCCTCCTCACCTATATGAAACATTATTCGAGATGTTTTGGGCGTCTGCTCCAGGCAGACTTGCCCCAAGAGCGGGTTCTAAGTTACATGATTGTGTTGTTGGCGATCGCCTATGTCGGTCTAACATGGACGGGGCAGGCATCATCTGCCTGTGCTGATGTAAATCCGGGAGCCAGTCTTCACGTCTCAGCCCAACCTTTAAGCTGTCAATAATCGCAACAAGAAAGACTGGGCAAATACCCAGTCTTTTGGAGTCTTAAAATTTACTGCGATGGGCAATTAGTGAACCTCAAAATAAGCCTTAGACTTCACAGGATCTGGGTTCATGGTTGCGTCGCCCGGTTTCCAGCCAGCGGGGCAAACCTCATCGGGGTGAGATTGAACGTATTGAATTGCTTGGAGGGTGCGTAGGGTTTCATCTACACTGCGACCAAAGGACAGATTATTGATGGTGGAATGCTGAATGATGCCTTCCTTGTCAATGATAAATAGACCGCGTAGTGCAATCCCCGCATCAGGATCTAGGACATTGTAGGCGGTGCTGATTTCTTTCTTGAGGTCAGCCACGAGGGGATACGTCAGATCGCCCACGCCACCGGATTTGCGATCGGTCTGAATCCAAGCGAGATGGGAGAATTGGCTATCTACGGAGACGCCTAAAACTTCCGTATTGATAGCCTTGAACTCGTCGTAGCGATCGCTAAATGCCGTAATTTCTGTAGGGCAAACAAAGGTAAAGTCTAAGGGATAAAAGAACAAGACCACATATTTGCCGCGATAACCCGACAGGGTAATGTCCTTAAATTCTTGGTCGTAAACAGCCGTAGCAGAAAAGTCTGGGGCTGTGGTCCCAACCCGTAAGCATCCAGTCTCGGTCATTGTTCTTAAGCTCCTGACTATAGTGGTTTGCAATCCCCCCACAATGTTTGTGCATGAGGGATTGATGGGGAATTTTGGGGCTATTGTTAAGAAATAGTTACACCTTTTTGACTATATCAGAGTCATACCGATTTTGAATTCAGTCATTGCTGAGGGTAACTTGTAAGACGATCGTTACTCGATCGCAGCTTCTGAAGCAGCTTCCAGTCCCAGTTCCCGCTTCAGTAAATCAATAGAGTGGGGGTCGATATAGCTCTCGCAACAGACCACCTGAGGAATCCGAATCAGGTCTTCTGAGGCTTTGGCGATCGCCGCTTTGACGAGCTTGCAACTGGCGCGATCGCAAATGATGGTTTGGGATTGTTTGATCAGCGCTCGAAGTTTCTGCGTGTCCTGGGATTGGGCGGTCATGACGTAAATGTCCTCACCGCGCACGCTATGGACCATGACCTCTGCCACGCCTAACGTGCCAGAACTCAAGCTGACGAGTCCCACACGGGTACCTGTGGGAAGGATCTGAATCAGTTTGAGTTCGCGCTGGTAATTATAGATATCGATCGCAATAATTCGAAAGGCTCGGGTTGCGTTTTGTTGGGCTTGCAATTCCTTGAGTAACCCTTCAGCTTGACTGGCAAAGTAACGAACGGTGACTAGGGTGGCGGCGCTGCGTTGGGTGAGCACTTCTTCCAAATCTTCTAGAAAGACAAGCTGAACGGGAATGGACAGGGCGCTTTGGAGTTCTTGAACGATAATTTCCCCCGCTCCAAGGTCGTGGCAGGGAACGGTGACCAGCAGTTGCGTGCTGGCCCGCAGGCGTTCGTCCATGGCCCGCAGAAATAAATCCCGAATTTGGTTTAAGGAATAGCCCTGTTGCAAAAAGCCATCCAGACTTTGCTCGATCATTTCCCGAATGGGGACGGGGGAGGAGTTTACGGGTTGGGTATTTTCTTGTCCTAAAGCCCGAACGTAAATCCCAGATCCCATATGGGCTTCGACAAACCCAGCGGTTGCCAAGCGTTCGTAAACTTTGCTGATGGTGTTGCGGTGGAGTCCCGTTTTCATGGCCAGTTGGCGGGTACTGGGGAGGCGGTATCCTGGCGGAAATTGACGCGAGGCGATCGCAAAGCAAATCTGGCCAAAGAGTTGCGTAGATGCTGGAATTTCACCATCAGATTGAACTTGAAACTCGACCATGCTGGGCCTCAAGGGAGCAAAGGATTACCGTTATCGAACCTTAGTGTGCACCGATTTTACTCAATCCAAAACAGTTGCATTGAGAGATCTAAGCTTAAAGGAATGAAGTGCAACTGTATTGTAAAAGCTTATGACCCTCTACGAAATTGAAACAACTTTTGTCCAAGTGCTCGACGGTGATTTACACATTGATGCGTATTTGGCTCAGCCTAAAGGATTGGGGCCGTTTCCTGCCATCATCGTCTTTCAAGAGATTTTTGGGGTCAATGCCCACATCCGCGATGTCACCGAACAGATTGCCAAAGAAGGGTACGTGGCGATCGCTCCTGCCATTTTCCAACGGCAAGCCCCAGGGTTTGAAACGGGATATACCCCAGAGGATGTCGCCTTGGGCCGGACCTACAAAGTCCAAACCAAAGCAGCAGAACTGATCGGTGATACTCAAGCGACGCTGAATTATTTGCAATTGCTCTCTAATGTCAACCCCGATGCGATTGGCACAATCGGGTTTTGCTTTGGCGGACATGTCGCTTATCTTGCTGCAACCTTGCCAGAGGTCAAAGCCACCGCATCGTTTTATGGCGCGGGGATCGCCACTCTAACCCCCGGTGGCGGACCCCCAACGATTACCCTCACAGACAAAATTCAGGGAACGGTCTATGCCTTTTTTGGCGATCGCGATGCCAGCATTCCCGCCACAGAAGTCAAACAAATTGCCGATGCCTTAACCGCCAACCGGATTCCACACCAAATCTTCCACTATCCTGCCGACCACGGATTCTTTTGCGATCGGCGGGGAAGCTACCATCCCGAATCAGCAGCAGATGCTTGGACGCAAGTCTTAAGGCTGTTTCGCGAAACCTTGACGGGAGATTAGCCTTACTCGTCCGTATCAAAGGAGAGTTGTTTCCCATTAGAACTTGCCGCAGAGGACCGCCGCCGCCTTCTGCGAGGAGCGCTAGAGGCCGCCTCTAAAGCTTCACCCTCTAAGTCGTCTGATTCTTCAATCTCTTCTTGAATGGGCTTTGGAGCGATCGTAGATTTCTTGGTGATGACCTTGACGGGCATGGGGGAGGGAAGCTCAAAGACAGGCTCTTCCTCAAAAGGTCCCTCATCAAAAGACTCATCCTCCTCAATGAATGCTACATCAGAGACCGTCTCTGGCTCAACAGACGCCTCATATCCATTAGGAGGATTAATGTTAATGACGGCTGTGCGCGGATTCTTGAGTTCGCCTTCAAACAAAGCTAAGGGTGAAATGCCCATGAAGGCAAATACATCCTGCTCCTCTGGCGTCATGGTGACTGAAACAACTTCAGAGGGTACCTCTTCTCGAGCCTTATATCCCTCAACTCGACTGGGTTTTGCGCGCTCTGGTGGAGCTACCTTCTCTGGTTTTTTACTGGCGGCACCATTGGATTCAATCACCAACATACCCCCAGTTCCCCCCGTCAAGCTAGCGGGGGACTGTCTGAGAATTTTGCCAGGTGCTGCTTCACGAGGAGCCATTTCACCAATACGCCGTCCGCGTCGCCGCCGTCCGCGCGCGCCTCGATCCTGATAATTGGGGTGGTTGGTGAGGTCTAATTCCTGTAAGTCATCGGAAGGGTCTAGGGAGGATTGGGATGCCGCAGGATTCAACCCAATATCCGGCAACCGCAGGCTGGGTGAGGGGATTGGCTCATAGCTGCTACGGACCACAGGAATTCGTTCGACCATTTCTCCCAGAGCGCTGGTCGTTTCACCGGGCAAATGAACCAGATGTCCCAAGCCGCCGCAGGTCGTACAAGGTCGCCCAAAGAGCTCGTAGATATTTTGGCCCTGTCGTTTGCGGGTCAGTTCAATTAAGCCTAGTTCTGTCAATTGCGCGATTTGAGGCCGTGATTTATCGGCCTTTAGCGCTTTGTTGAAATGCTCCAGCACCTGAAGCTGGTCCCGACGCGCATCCATGTCAATGAAATCAACAATGATGACGCCTGCAATATTTCGCAGCCGCAATTGACGCGCAATTTCAGTGGCCGCTTCGCAGTTCGTCCACAGCACGGTTTCGCGTGCAGTAGCCGATCGCGTGAAAGAACCCGAGTTGACGTCAATGACCGTCAGCGCTTCCGTCCGTTCGATAATGATGTACCCACCGGAAGGCAGATCGACCCGAGGTTTGAGGGCTTCGCGAATGGCCGCGTTAACGCGGAAATACTCCAGAACCGAACTCCCCTCTCGGTGTTGGTCCACTAAAACACCTTGAGGCAGACGATTCCCGTTCCATGACATCAAATGTTGCTTGACCCGCTTGAGCCCAGTATGAGAATCCACCACAATACGATTGACATCACCGCTGTAGAGATCGCGCAAAACCCTTTGAATAAAATCATCATCTCGATTCAATAGCGCTGGGGCGCGGGTTGAAACGGCCTGCTGCTGAACCAATTCCCACTGCTTCTGGAGCTGCTCGAGGTCTTCAATAATGGCATCTTCAGACATATCCTCTGCTTCAGTGCGGACCAGCAACCCCATTCCTGCTGGCTTAATCAAAATTCCCAGCGCTCGGAGGCGGTTGCGTTCTTCTTCATCCCGGATCCGACGCGACAGGTTAACCCCTTTACCCGAGGGCATCAGAACGAGGTAACGACCTGGCAACGATACATTTCCCGTCAGTCGCGGACCCTTATTTCCGGTCGGTTCCTTCATGACCTGCACTAGCACTTTTTGCTGGGGTGCTAGCAACTCGGTAATGGCCCCTGCATTGCGCTTGAGCTTGACTGGACCTAGATCGCTGACATGGATAAAGCCATTGCGTTCGGTATCGCCAAGATTCACAAACGCAGCGTCAATACCGGGCAAAACATTTTCAACAACGCCTAAATAAATATCTCCCACCTGATGTTGCCCTGTTGCAACCACCAGTTCTTGGATTTGATCTTCTGAAAAAACGGCAGCAATCCGATGCTGCTCCGCAATAATGATTTGTTTTGACATTCAAATTCCTCTATGCGATCCAGACGCAAATCCCCAAACGCCTCAGGTGAAGGACTTGGACTGAATAACACGATGTATTGAGTTGGGTTAAAGATGGTGAAACTGTCTGTCATCCAAAAAAGCGAATTCAAAAATCCCGACCGGGATAACCAACGCAACCTAAATAAGCTCAAGCAGCTCGCTAATGAAAAGCAGCAAGCATCTTAAAACTTTTTGGGAGAAGAAAGACTGACAAACAGTTGAGGCAATCAGAAAAATGGAGAGCGCCCTTTAGAGTGAGGATCGCCACTTGCAATCTCAATTAGCTACAACGGGAAGGAGAAGCTGATATAGAGAGAGAATGGCCTCAAACTCTGTGGTGGCCTATGAAGCAACAGGTTACACCAATACAGTTGCCTGTCGCTTTTTTAAAATGGAAGTATAGTCTGAGGTTCAAGCTATTAAAACCCCTATTGTGATGGTAAACCAAATCGCGTCATTTCGTCAAAATACTAATGCTACAAATTATGAACGCTTCAGTCCATTCCACAATGGCACCGTAGCTATCCCCTGTCATGCCTTGGAGCCGATGGTTAAACCATGCCCCAACGCCCCAAGAAATAAAAAATCCAGCAACGGCAATCCCACACCAATCCATCCAGTCCCCAAGGCGGAGTGTAATGGAAATCCCGCTGGCGATCGCCAACAGAATCAAACTAGGCCATAGGTCTTGGGGCAATTTGAGATTCCGTCGATGGAAGGCTCCTTTGCCTTCTGCTTTGAGGTAAGGATAGCGGGCGATCGCTAAAACTTGCGCCCAT
The DNA here is from genome assembly GCA_012032135.1 of Acaryochloridaceae cyanobacterium RU_4_10. Lineage (GTDB taxonomy): Bacteria > Cyanobacteriota > Cyanobacteriia > Thermosynechococcales > Thermosynechococcaceae > JAAURS01. The sequence continues at coordinate 10,186 of JAAURS010000165.1, forward strand.
CGTCCCCAGATGGGCGCAATGACTAAGACAGAACTTTGAGTGGGGGATAACTGTGCGATCGCCCCCACCTTCAGCAAAATCAGAAAAATAGCAGCCATCACCC
>JAAURS010000166.1 GCA_012032135.1 Acaryochloridaceae cyanobacterium RU_4_10
GAATTAGCCAAGGCTGCTGGACTGTCCAGTGCCCTGTATGCTCGGTTAAAACTGGATGAGAACAAGCTCAATGGCGCGATCTCAGGGGTGCGCAGTGTCGCAACCCTTGCAGATCCGGTGGGTTCGGTACAGATGCATCGGGAACTGGATACGGACCTCACCCTCAAACGGGTGTCTTGCCCCTTGGGCGTCTTGGGCATCATTTTTGAGGCCCGTCCCGATGCCGTGATGCAAATTTCATCCCTGGCCATTAAATCTGGGAACGGAGTGTTGCTAAAAGGCGGTCAAGAGGCGCTGCATTCTTGTCAAGCTTTGGTGAAGGCCATTCAGTCTGGATTGGCTCAAACCCCGATCGATCCGAAAGTGGTGGCCTTATTGACGAGTCGGGAAGAAACCCTGGAACTGTTAAAACTGGATCGACAGGTCGATTTAATTATCCCTAGAGGCTCCAATGAGTTTGTCCGGTTTGTCCAGGACAATACCAAAATCCCAGTTCTCGGCCATGCGGAAGGGATTTGCCACCTCTACCTAGACCGCACTGCCGATATTGCCAAAGCAGTTCCCATTGCGGTGGACTCCAAAACACAGTATCCGGCGGCCTGCAATGCGATCGAAACCCTCTTGGTTCACCGCGCCATTGCCTCAACAGTTCTGCCAGAGGTTGTCTCAGCGCTTCAGGCTAAAGGGGTAGAACTACGCGGTGATGAGATAGCTTGTGGAACGATCTCTATGCCTGCTGCCACAGAGCTTGATTGGGCTACGGAGTACAGCGATCTCGTGCTATCCATTCGGGTCGTGGACGATCTGGCAGCGGCAATCGCCCATATCAATACTTACGGCTCCGGTCATACGGATGCGATTGTCACAGAAGATGAAGCGTCTGCCAAAGAATTTATAGCTAAAGTAGATGCGGCTGGGGTATTCCACAACTGCTCGACAAGATTTGCCGATGGGTTCCGCTATGGTTTAGGTGCAGAGGTGGGCATTAGCACCCAACAGATGCCCCCCAGAGGGCCAGTTGGGTTAGAGGGTTTAGTGACCTATAAGTACCAAGTTCGAGGCAAGGCCACATCGTGGAGACCTATACAGGCGAAGCGGCGCGATCGTTTACCCATCGCGATATTACACCTCTTGCAGATTAGCTAGGGATTGAAAATTAGTTTGCTGTGATCGAAAGAAATTACATTCGTTTTCTGCAAGCCTTTGCTGCATATCTCGAATGCCAGTTTATCGTCCGTAGCAATCAATACAGTCTGAATTTGTTCCTAAAGCAAGAATAGAACCTTATCAAAAGCTGCTACATGCATTTAGATAAGAGAGGTGATTATGCAAGGAGCCGCAGCAGAAACCATTCATGACCTAAGGGTGGAGATCGATCGCGCAATGCAACAAGCAGAAGAACAAAACCCGATTGTTCTGTCTGAACCCATTCTCTGTTGTTATGTCAATACCACAAGTCGCATTCAAGTGGCTCGTCTGAGCCATCTGTCTGAAGGAGACTGGGAACATATTATGTTTCCGGGCCAACGTTTTATGTTTGAAGCACCCCCTGAAGCTACTCTAGAAATTTATAAAAGTCCAAACATTAGTGTTACAGTCCCCGAGCATATTCCTTGCCATCAGTTACGGGTTCCGTCCAATTAATCCATTGATGGCGGGTGTGCCCATCACGATAGAAATTTAATGAGCGAGATTACCAAAACGTTGTGTCCCTACTGTGGCGTTGGCTGCGGTTTAGAGGTTCTTCCTCCTGCCCAAGTTGGGAAAGAAACCACTCGGGCAACGGATGGGGTGCCTATCTGGCAAGTGAGGGGCGATCGCACTCATCCTTCCAGTCAGGGGTTGGTCTGTGTGAAGGGAGCAACGGTTTCGGAGGCGCTGCATAAAGATCGGCTTCGCTATCCCATGATGCGCCGCACCTTACAGGATCCGTTTGAGCGCGTCAGTTGGAATGACGCCTTTAACCGAATTGTGATGGAAATTGAGAGAATTCGCTATTCTGAAGGACCCGATGCCATTTGTATGTATGGGTCTGGTCAATTTCAGACGGAGGATTATTACATTGCCCAAAAGCTCATGAAAGGCTGCTTGGGTACCAATAATTTTGATGCTAACTCGCGCTTGTGCATGTCCTCAGCAGTGACAGGTTACGTGCAAAGTTTTGGCGCAGATGGCCCACCTTGTTGCTATGACGATCTGGAATTGACGGATTGTGCGTTTTTGATTGGGACCAATACGGCAGACTGTCATCCCATTATTTTCAATCGCTTTCGCAAATACCACAAAAAAATCGTGAGGTAAAGCTCATTGTTGTGGATCCGCGTCGCACGGAAACGGCTGAGGCAGCGGATCTGCATTTGGCTATCAATCCTGGCACTGACATCGATCTCATGAATGGCATGGCCCATTTATTGCTGCGCTGGGGCAAGCTCGATCCGACTTTTATTGATGAGTGTACCAGCGGATTTTCCAGTTACACTGAGGTCCTCCAGCATTATGCTCCAGAGCTAGTCAGCCGACGCTGTGGTATTACGGTTACTGACTTAGAAAAAGCAGCGCAGCTTTGGGGTAAAGCTCAAAATGTCCTTTCCCTCTGGTCGATGGGGATTAACCAGTCTTCAGAAGGGACTGCTAAAGTCACAGCTATTATCAACCTTCATTTGATGACGGGACAGATAGGACGCCCCGGAACGGGTCCATTTTCTTTGACGGGTCAGCCTAACGCGATGGGAGGGAGAGAAGCTGGAGGCTTATCTCAATTGTTGCCGGGTTACCGTTTTGTGATGAATGCTCAACATAGAGCTGAAGTGGAAGCATTTTGGGGGCTTCCTGCGGGCCGGATTGCAGACAAACCAGGGCGGACGGCTTGGGAAATGGTCTTGGGACTGGAATCTGGGGAGGTCAAAATGGCCTGGGTAGCAGCGACCAACCCTGTGGTGAGTATGCCGGATATCGATCGCACCAAAGCTGCTTTTCGGAAGTCGGCTTTTACGGTTTACCAAGATGCTTACTTCCCGACAGAAATGTCGGCCTATGCCCATGTTTTATTGCCTGCAGCTCAATTCAGCGAAAAAACAGGCGTTATGGTCAACTCAGAACGTCGGGTCACGCTATGCCCCGCGTTTCGGAGCGCGCCAGGGGAGGCGCGTCCAGATTGGGAAATTTTTGCAGAAGTGGGACGACGGTTGGGATATGCTAAAGAGCTTGCATTTAATTCTTCAGCGGAGGTTTACGCTGAATTTGTGCAGTTAACGCAACATCGTCCTTGCGACCAATCGGCTATCAGCCACCAACGCTTAAAGACAGACGGCCCCCAGCAATGGCCCTGTTCGATTCATCACAACCAGCCTTCGGCACGTCTTTACACAGATCTTAGATTTCATACCCCCGACGGTCGGGCGAGATTTGTGGCCAAACATTCGCGAGGGTTGGCAGAACCTCCCGACGAACGATTTCCCTTTGTGCTCACCAATGGAAGACTCTATGGCCATTGGCATACCCAGTCTCGGACGGGTCGGATTCCCAAAATTGGCAAGCTCCACCCCGAACCTTTCCTGGAAATTCACCCCAGAGATGCCGGACGGATTGGGGTAAAGGATAAAGATTGGGTCGAAGTGCGATCGCGGCGTGGCTCCGCCCGTTTTCCAGTCACGATCTCAAAAGGAATAGCTCCCGGAACGGTCTTTGTTCCCATGCACTGGGGAGAGCTATGGGCAGAGCAAGCAGAAGCCAATGCAATGACGCATTCCGCTGCTTGCCCTGATTCCAAACAGCCAGAGCTTAAAGCCTGTGCAGTACAGTTGGTTCCTATTTCACAAATAACCGTCCAACAACAACCCGCATCAACAAAGGCTGAAGTCGTAACGCTGAGGTGAAGCTTCTGCTAATCACGGAAAAAATCGCGGGTTAACCTTAAATTCAGATCTTGATCGGGATAAATAAAGATTTCATCCCGACGCGATCCAGAATCTCGGGGGTCAAAAATATCCCCGAAAACATTTGAATTGCTCGAACCGCTTAAAATAGAGCTGATAATCAAGATGGCAGCGTTGGAAACATTCGTCCGTCTTCTACTTCGGTTGAAATAGCCATCATTACTATCAAGGGTGCGGGATACTGCCGAGATATCTTCACTTCTTCCGTTTGGAAATCTAATGCGATCGGATTCAAATCGATAGCCGCCATCTCTGTAGATCAGTTCCCCTTCAATGCGACTGTCCCGAGGAATCACCACTCGACCCCAGCGATTTTCCACATCACGATTGACGATCAGTGTAAGAGAGGCACGATCGCGAGCCCCTCGTCGCAAAACAATCTGTCTGCGATTGTCAATTGAGGTTGGAATTGAAGTGCCTGCCAATAACCGTCGTTGGCGATCGCTATACCGCCCGTCTTGATTGTCGCGCCAATCTTGTCTATCGCACCAGTCTTGGGCTCTACGCCAGTCTTGACTATTCCAATCTCGGTTATCGCGCCAGCCTTGGTTGTTGCACCAGTCTTGTGCTCTGCGCCAGTCTTGAGTTCTGCGCCAGACTCGGTTACTCCAGTCATCTCGGGTATTTCCGTTATTGGGTAGGCAATACTGAGGATTCCAATTGCGATCGCAGCGGTAGTTCCAAGCAGGTTGTCGGCCATAGTCATCATCATTGGCCGATGCAACAGAAGCCCCCAGGGTCAAAGTAGAAAAAACACTGCTCAAAGCAAATCCGACCGCCATAATAGGCAGCCCAATATTTCGACGTTTCATAGTTATAAAACCTTAAATGTGAGGAGAGATAAAGACCTCTGAACGCTCAGTTCCTGGGGGTTAGTCAAGGGACTGATTGATGTAGGTCTTACAAACTTCCAGACGATTTTCAGGTTTCAAAATGTTCCTGATTGGATCCAAGTTCTCTCCCCTAAATCCAAGGTTCATCCTCTTCTACATCCTTGGACGATCGAGGACGAAACTGACTCTCTCTCTCGGGTGGCGATCGCCGAGGGGCAGGTCTGGGCGGAGACTGAAGTTTGTCTCTTACCTGGTCCATAAGTGTACTGTCTTCTAATTGTTGGCCCACTTGTTGTCCCACATTCTTTGCAGTCTGAGCTGCTTTTTCAGCCAGGGTCTGAAAGCGTCCTTTGGCCTGCTGAGCAATCTCTTGTGCTTGCTCGGACAGCGATCGCCCACCACTTTTCTCGCGCAGTTCCTGAGTGACTTCGGTGTAACCCTCCTTGAGGCGATCGCCAATGTTGTCTCGGAATGAATCGCCAACTTTGGATAATTTTTGTTGAAGCCCTTCTTCATAGAGGGCAAACTTGCGCGTCGCAGCTTCAGACACCAGCATCCGTTTCTTACCAAAACTGACAATCTGAGGGACGGGCAATCGGTACAGTCCGCTGGCAAATCCGCGCCATCCATCGGAGCGGAACAAATAATCCGAGATGAGGCCCGTCCGACGGTTAAAGATACAGTCTGTAATTTTGCCCAGCTTATCGCCGGACTCGCTCCACAACTCGTGGCCGATGAGAGTTTCTAAGAACCTAACCTGCTTCACATCGGTCTCCACGGGGCGAGAATTCACAACCACACTCTCTGCCCCCAGCTTTTGCAGTTGACCCAGATTAAATGCAAAGCGAGTTTTTCCCAACAAACCAGACTTCGCGATAAATCCCAAGACGCGATGGGCTCCAGGATCCATCCACACCACTTCAACCTTCCCCAGTTCATCAGTGGTGTTGCGATCGAGTACCAATCGATGAAGGAGATCGCTTTGTCGAATATTGTCTGACTGAAAAGACATCAGAACCCCTAGGGAACAGCAATCACTTGAATTTTAACGCACAGCTTTAGACTTTTAGACTTAACGTTGTGTGTTGGCTTCTGAGTTGCGTTTGAGATCTGCAACGGTTTGTTCGAGAGCGACTAAACGGTTTTCAAGGGTTGCTTGGTCTAACATGATGAAGTCTTTGGTGCTCAATCTTTACTGATGGTAAGCGATCGCAGCTATCCCCGTCAGTGCGATCGCATTGCCGTCAAATGTCGTTTACCACGCTCTTTGTCGTCATTAACAAATTATTTGTCGCGGCAATCTAGAGGCCAAGAATTTTGGCAGTAAAGAATTTCAGAGATTTTTGAGTTACTAAAATAGAGATCGAGAATTTAACAGAATCGGTGTCGTAACTTTTTATCTTGTGAAAACGCTCCATTAACACATTATTTGTCGTACTGGTAGTGTGACAATCGGGCGAGATGTTAGGACGCCCGTGGTTAAGCACCGTAATAGATAGCTATTCGCGATGGATCATGGGAATCCACCTGAGCTTTGATGCCCAGAGCGTAGATGCGCGGATGGGAGGTCAGAGCGGGATAGGACGATGGGATGTAGGCCGAATCGCGCAATTGAGCTGGATGAGCGAACGAGAATTAGACCTGTGCCTGAAGCGTCGGGATCGTCGCATGGTGTATCGCAATGGATATATTCAGTTTGCCAACCTGACCTATCAAGGCGAACACCTAGCAGCCTATGCGGGAGAAAGCGTAATTATTCGCTACGATCCGCGCGACATCACCACCGTATTTATTTATCGGCATCAGGGCTCCAAAGAAGTGTTTTTGACCCGAGCGCATGCTCAAGGATGGGAAACAGAAATACTTTCATACCGAGAAGCGTAAGCGATTAGCCAGCGAAGACGAGAAGCAGGCAAAGCTATAGATAGCCAATCGATGTTGTCAGAAGTGAGAGAGCGCGACGACAAAGTAAAAACCCTTCAACGGACCCAGAAGAAAAAGCAAAAAGCCAAAGCGAATAATCTCCCCATAGACGCCGCTGCCGTTGCGATTCAGTCAGAGCCAAACCGCATCGAACCTGTAAACGAGACCGTATCCAAAACAGAAGAATCAATCCCCGAACGCATCATTGAAAGTGAGAAACGGAAAAAGCCAGTCCCCTTCGTGCGAGTTTATGCTTACGAAGAACTAAAACGGGAGTCAAGCTTGTTGTGAATCAGAGTGAACCTGAAATCGTCGAATCGTCAAAAAAGTGCGAAATCGATCCAAAAACGCAACGACAAATTGAGCGCCTGAAGCGTTATTGCATGGTCGAGCTTGAAGTTGTGCAGGAATTTCATCATTGGTTAGATAATAAGCCTGTCAAAAGTCGTAGAGATTTCACCGAAACAACTGTCAAAAATGCTGCCGTGCGAACCTCTGCATCTACGGACGCGCCTCCGTACGGCTTGTTATGCTGAAACCCCTGCACATCAGATGCTTTGGCAGAGTGCCGAAATAGAGTCATGCGATCGGCATGGATTAGAGCTGTTGTCCGCCTGCCCACAATGCAAGACCAGTTTTCGGATTCCAGCATTGTGGGAAGAAGCCTGCTGCGAACACTGCAATCTGAGTTTCAGTCAAATGAAAAATGATCGGCGAATCATCCAATAATCCCCAAAGCGTTCAGCGATCGCTAATAGGAGTTTGATGCTCCACGTAATGTCTCTCCCGCTAGTGGGTTCGTGTTCTTTTTGAAATTGTTGTTTGAGTTGTTTGAATAAATCCTGCTGCTCCAGAATATGTGGGGCGTAAGTCCATTGCCCTGGGGTGAGTCGGCGAGAAATGACATGGGTGAGTCAGCAGCAGATTGTGGAAGCTGAGGCTTCTGCCGGAGATGTTGCTTTTAAGGAAGGTGAGCGGCTTCATCAACAACAAGTTGTAGAATCATTACGAAAAGCGATTATAAAGTTTGAAGAAGCACGGCAATTATTTCATTCAGGGAAAAATACTGCTGGAGAAGCAACGACGCTCAATAATATTGGCAGTATTTACTCTGATTTAGGAGAAAAACAGAAAGCCCTCGACTATTATGCTCAGGCATTACGGCTCAAAAAGGCTGTAGGCGATGCTCTGGAGAAGCAGTGACGCTTAATAATATTGGAGTTGTTTACATTAATATTGCCTATATCTATGGCACACAAGGAAAACTAGAATTAGCGCTAGAACACATTGACAAAGCCATTGCCATCATTGAAGACTTATTTAAGTGTAGGTTGTGGGGTTGAAAATTAGGCAATGGGGGTTACGATTCCGAAAAGTAAAAGGTACTTTCCCTGCGATAGCTCCGCACAAAGATTCCGCATCAAGAGCAAAAGAATTACTGTGTCACCGCGTTCTTCTTCTGCTCTTGCGCGTACCCTGTGCCCCTGGAACGAGCAAGCTGTATGTCAGGTCATCTTGAAGTGGACCCGAACGACTGGACAACTTGAGAGGGATCATAAGCTCTGAGTAGTCTATCCCCCTTGAGGATTATGCAGCCTCAATTATCTTCAGCGTCAGGCGTAATCAGATTCAGTCCCAAACGAATTACCTTAGCCAATACTTGTGGAGCCACCATCAGCGCGTTCTTTCCAAAAGCCTCAGTGGTTGCCATCACCGGAATTGCATCGTCACAGCGCACCAGTGCGGGGCCAGGAGCGACTTGAGGGAAAGGGTCTTATCGAGTCCGAGTGGGGAGATGAGAACACCTACGGAGCTAGAAGAAGGTACCACAGATGTAGTGATTTGGGGAAAGCAGTTATCGAAGATATCCTTAGAACCCAACAAAGGTTGTTGTCCGGGCAATCAGGGTTGCTGTAGGAGAACATGGATAGCTAATACCCTTGGTAAGCTCCTTGCTTACATGTTTCTCGGATCTGAATGGGCTGAAGATTGGCTAGCTGAAACGGATGAACATCGTTCAGCCATTATTGAAGAGGCTGGCTTCAATCATCCATTTGTTTTGTGGCTTTGCGACGCTTGTTGGACTATTGATTTAGTTCTTTGTCAGGTGGGCAGAATACGAAATAAAATTGGAGGAAAGTGAAGTAATATCGGTTCGCTGCTGAGTATCCTCTGGGAACTTTTTACGATCATGTGAAATATGATCGTAAAAAGTTCCAGAGGAACCAGGAGTCGAGCTGATATACCTATAAAATAGTGCAAGCTGTCAAAAGGGCCAAAATAGACTAATCATTCTGAAAGTTGCACGATCAAGAGCGTTGAAAAGCTGATTCTATCGTGCAACTTTCTATGGAGTTCTCTCTAAACTTAGAACAATTTATGTCAGAAAAATAAAGCTTAAAAGTCTTGCAGTACAAGGATTGTAGAAGCCACTTTGCACCCCTTGATAGCTTCGTTTCCCTTGGGCTTCCTTCGTGTAATCGTCTGCCTTTGTAGAGCGATAGGATTCCATATTGCTAGGGCATTACCGGATCGGGTCATTGTCTAGAGTGCTGGATCGGTGTCTCACGGTATTTGTCACCAAGCTCCACAAATCTTTTCTGCAATAGAATCGAACGATCTTGCATGATTGATTGACGCACTTTGTTTGTTATTTACAGGGATTCCTTTTGCGAGGTTTGTGAAATTAGAAGCCTTTTCTAGTGGCTATTTCACCGCTTGATGGCAAATAGCGTGAGACAAATTACAGAAAAGTTAGTGACAAATAGCGTGAGACACGTTGGAACCTTAAAAAGTAAAAATTCAACATAAGGCTATATTGGCCTATCAGATCGGAGCCTTCATGTGCGATCGTTTGCGTAGGGTCTTCGCCGCTGCATCTTCTGCTGTAGTCTTGGGCTTACGAGACTTTGGATCCATCACCACCGGAATAACCGGAGTTTTCATCGGTAGGGGACTAATCACCCCGCCCCAGAAGCCGTCACGACCTGAATTATTAGAAAATAAGCAGTGCTTGTTGGCGTTCTTTCTGGCTCAAAATCGTACCGAGATTCAATCGCCGATCGCATTGGAATTATGGATCGGTTCAAAGGAAAGTTGGAGCCCAATCGTACAGAGAAGTCTTTGAACCCTAGTGAAGTGAGGATCGCTCGATTCAGAGAGAGCACCATCAAGATTTTTGCGTACTAGGTCGGCATCTGAAGTCACCTGAGCCATGTCGCGAGAAGCTTGAGTAACATTGCGTAGAGCGAGGAGAAAGCCCTCAACCCCATTATCTTGGAGAGCCGCCTCCAAATAGAGAGCAGCAAACTCAGGGTCTGTTAACTCAGAATTAAAAGTCTCGTTGAAATCTTTTAGCCTGCATTATTCATGATAAATATCAGAAGTTAAAAATTTTGCCAAATTGAGGGAAATAGGATTAGTTGTGAAGAGAAAGAAAGCGTAAAAGTAGTATGAATCGACTCAGAAAGTCTAAAAACAC
>JAAURS010000167.1 GCA_012032135.1 Acaryochloridaceae cyanobacterium RU_4_10
GCAAGCGCTACTGTGGTCCAAGCCGTCAAAAGGGCTAAACCGAGCCCTAAACAAACCTTATACAAATATCTAAAACGTTTGGATGCCATATCTCTTACTAAATTCAAGTTCGTTAGGTTAGACTTCTATGCAAACTATTTGCATAGATACATCCGAACAAACGAATAAAATTTAATAATACTCTCAAAAGAACGTCTGAAAGGTAACCCAAATGACTGAATTCTCATCATTTCTTTTGGAAAGACGACCAGACAAGCCGATTGCTCTCTCAGACGTTCTCTATATATGCATTGTTGCGATCTATGCCTCTGGGGTAAACTTCAGGGCCACGCCATTCATGCAGTAACGTTTTCCGGTTGGAGCGGGGCCATCGTCAAAGACATGGCCTAAATGTCCGCCACAATTGCTACAGTGCACTTCGGTGCGCACGGTAAAGAAAGATCGATCGGTTGAGGTTTCGATCGCTGCGGTTAACGGATCGTAGAAGCTGGGCCAACCCGTCCCGCTATTGAATTTGGTGTCTGATTTAAACAAGGCTTGGTTGCACCCAGCACAATAATACGTTCCCTTACTGTATTGCTTGTCCAAGGGGCTTGTGCCAGCGCGTTCTGTACCATGTTTGCGGAGGACGCGGAATTCTTCTGGGCTTAAGCTTTGTTGCCATTCGGCTTCAGTCTTGTTGACTGCAAATTGTTCTTGTGAGGCTGCCATAACGGACGATCTCCTAAACCATTGATTGAGAAAATAGGTGGACCCTAACCAAGCAACACCAACTTTTAAAAAGGCTCGTTTGTTCATAGGTGAGAGATTGAGAGGGTAGATGTTACTGCAAAAACAGAGGGCTTTTGCTTTCTTAGGCTGACCTGTGCCTCTTATCCATCATCAACAAAACCGATCGAAAAAGCTAGGGTGGTAGGCCGAACAATGAAGTCGATCTGTATTGTGGGCGATCGCTCTGAGTTCGGGCTTACAATTTCCTGAGGATCGGTTTATTTCACCCTAGGCTGAGCTTAAGAATTAAAACGATGGCATTTGAATTTGACCACCTCTTTATCTGCACTGATATTGGAGCGCTTGAAGCCGAGCAACTCATCGCATTCGGGTTGGTTGAGGGCAGATCGACTACACATCCTGGGCAAGGTACCGCCAATCGTCGTTTCTTTTCCACAACGCTATGTTGGAGTTGCTGTGGGTTCATAATCGAGAAGAAGCACAATCGGAGTTAATTCATCGCACTTGCTTGTGGGAGAGATGGGAAAATCGAAAGGATCGTGTCTGTCCATTTGGGATTTGTTTGCGTCCAGTAACGGGCTCTGAGGATACGGTTGCGTTTTCAAGTTGGGCGTATCGCCCCCCTTATTTGACTGAAACAATGAGTATTGCAGTAGCTACAAATAGTAAGGTGTTGACCGAGCCAATGCTTTTCCAGATTTCTTTGGCAAACGCCCCGATCAGTTCCCGCCTGAGGGAATTCAGCCTCTAAACCATCCTGTGGGTTTGCGCGAAATCACTCGTGTAGAAATTGTCAGTCCTACGGACGATCGTCCCTCACCAGAATTTCAATCTGTGTTGGATGTCTCTCCGATCGCGCTACGACTGGGGACAGAATATTGCATAGAACTGGGGTTTGATGGTGAAAGACAAGGGCAGAAGGCGGACTTTCGGCCCGGATTGCCACTGATGATGAGTTGGTAAGTAGCGTGCCTCAAATATTTATTTGTGGAACTCAAATTCTCCACAGCAAGCTGCGATCGTCGCCTCAACGGACGTGGCTAAACTCTCTAGGTCATATCCACCTTCAAGTCCAAATAAAATGGGTCGGTTGAGGCTCAGACAATGGGTTGTAAACTGTCCGTAGTCTTGGGGCTGAAGGTTAATTTCAGCGAGGGGGTCATCTTGGTTGGCATCAAATCCAGCGCTCACAATCAATAAATCTGGATTGAAGTCTCGCAGAAATGGCATCACCTGATTTTGAAATTTTTCCTCATAATCCGTCACCGTACTACCCGATCGCATGGGAATATTGAGGATGGTATGGTGAATTCCTGTTTCCTGAGCTGCTCCCGTTCCTGGATAAAATGGATATTGATGTAGGGAGCAATAGGCAATCTTAGGATTGTTCTCCACAAGTGCTTGGGTTCCATTCCCGTGATGAACATCCCAATCCAGGATGGCCACGCGATCGATGCCAGGTTGTTCTAGGGCATAGAGAGCTGCGATCGCCGCGTTCCCAAAGATACAAAATCCCATCCCGCGATCGCGCAACGCGTGGTGGCCAGGGGGACGAGCTAGCACAAACGCTGGGTGTCGATCGAGTAAGACTGCATCCACCGCATCCAGCCAAGCATTAACCGCCAAACAAGCCGCTTCGTAAGTTTGGCTGGAGATAGGTGTATCTGGGTCTAATTGTCCCCCGCCGCGTAACGCAATGGATTGGACCTGCTCAACATAATCCTGGGTGTGAGCTTGGAGAATCCAATTCAAGGGGCTTCGATCTGTTGGAGATTTCCAGAGGAGCTGACTTGCCCACTGGGACTGATGTAAGTTTTTGACGATCGCCCGCAGACGTTCGGGAGATTCTGGATGGCCCCATCCCGTCTCATGGTGCAAAAATGTTTCCGAATAGAAAATAGAAACCATAGGCTAAGGTGTGAAAATAACAGTCCTTAGCCTCATTCTAAATTCATGAAAGCATCTTAAAACGAGAAAGTGGTTCTCACGTAACCTTGGATGATGGTAGGCTGACCTGCGGTGTTATTGGCATGGGTAATGACATTAAAACCAGGGGTTACCGTAATATTATCGTTAACCGGAAAACGGTAAAACGCTTCATAGTTGGTTTGGGTTGCGCTGTTAGGGCCAAAAGATGGCGTATCGGGCAAATTGTTTAAGAAGGGTTGACCGACCGAGGCTGCAAGTAAAGAGCCAGGAGCGCCAAGATCTTTGACACCAACCCCTGCCATCCAGGTTTGAGCTGTAAAGTCTTGATTTGCTAAGGGTGCGATCGCAGTACCGTAAGCCGTAGCAGCAGAATATCCATAGCGTCCAAATACACCAAAACGCCCGAAGGTTGCTTCTACATTGAGCCCAACTGCATTCTGTGCAACATCGAAGGTGGAAGAGTTGGTATATTGCAGCCGAACAGCATAGTTATTTTGGGAGTTTTTACCAAAGGTATTGGCATACTCCAGTTCTGCTGAAGCTTGGTAAGGATCTCCAAAAAGTCCACCCCCGTTTGTATTGGCAGTGGAATTAACTGGACTTGCAGCAACATAGGTCGCACGGAGGCTCAAAGGACCGCCGCCCACCTTCCAGTCCAATCCAGCACCCGCACCACCCAAGAAATTGAGTGCGAAGGGAACGATCAACGGATTGTTAGTAAAAAAGAAAGAACTGAAATCCTTGTAAGGGTTATTGGCATAACTATTAAAATCTAGGAAATCATTGGGGTAGAGCTTTGGCCCAACCGTAACTGATAGGTTCTTGGCTGGTTTGAAAGTGTAAGCCAAGCGGAATAAATAGGCGCTGTTAGGGTATAGCGCCAATGCATTGGTTCCGCGTGCAGCAAACAAAGGCTGTCCGGCATTGCCGGAAGCATCTGGGTAGAAGTTAAGACCCAAGCCAGATACAAATCCTCGCCGTTATTTCCTGCCGCCAAAGAGGTCTGTAACAGATCCGATCCATTGAAACTTGTATTGAAATCTAGTCTGACCACTCCAATTGCCGTAGGTCTTCCAGAGCCTGCTGCCACCGCATTACCAGTTTGAGGATTGGTAAATCCACTCTTGCTGACATCCCCATACTGCACAATGAATGCCGCCGTGCCATTCAGTTTGGTGGTGGTAGAAAAAGATTGTCCTTCGAGCTGTTTTGTCCGGGCCTCAAGAGCATCCACTCTGCCTGTAAGCGTGGACAGTTCGGACTTGAATTCAGTTTGGAGTGCTTTAACGGTCTCTAGATCTTCTTTGCTTGCAAGGCGATCGCTCATTTGATCCAGACATGCATTTAACAGCGCTGCCATTTCGTAACGAGTTGCGGCGCGATTTCCTCGAAAGGTGCTATCAGGATAGCCTGCCACACAACCATATCGCTGAACGAGAGACTCTAAGGCTTGAAATGCCCAGTCAGTGGGTTGTACATCGGACAGTTGGGAGACTGAGGTGACTTGTCCTAAATTATCGTTGCTGAGTAGAGGTGTTAGAATTGATTGCCTAACAGTAGGTTCTGCGGCAATTTCTGAAGCTTGAGAAACACCCATAAAGCCGAAGACAGACAGAAGAAGGCTCCCAGTGCCTAAAATAATTTTTTCATACCCTAAATTCCTAACACCCACTCGTGCTTGCTATTGATTGTGCGACGTAACACCCTGCAAAGAAAACTTTGAGGTGTATTAATTACTGTCTTAAAAGAGGGTGCCCAAAAAAACAGGACATCTTACCTTGTGATGAATAAATAATGTTTTATCAAGCAGGGCACGAACAGATGGGGCTTTGCTAAAGCGATGATGTTGGGAGACCAAAGTAAAAAAAACTTGTATCCATACATTCAACCAAAGGCTAAATATACAGATCTATTATTCTCCAATGAATATTTATTCGGTGGAACTACTGAGGCTTGGCTTACGGTGTATCAGTTATAACAAAACGAAATAGACCTTTCTATATTCCTATTCTTATAAGAAAGAGAAGTTCTAAGCCCCCAGGATAACTCAATTTTTGTAAAGAATTAGGTTTTCCTTAAGCGTAAGTTTGTGATTTGTATTGGATAGCTATCTATGACGGTTTTTTCTGAAGATATCTTTAAAGAACGATTCGATTTTGCTGTCTTAGATCGAACAGTTAAATCAACTGTTCGCCTAGCGGCTCAAAATCCAAGGTCGCTGTATCTTTTTTTCAACGGTATTCTCATTTTAACGGCTATGCTTCGGCGGTCATTTCCCGTCTTGCTAGCTCGATCGGTCTCTCTCGCTATTTGTTCAACAATTCTGAGCTTGTGGTGATAGAAGAAGCCGATCGCGGGATGGAAATTGCAGCTCATGTCCTATCTGCTGCTGCAGATGAGGGAGCTAACGATACTCCGGTGCATCGAGCATTGGCTCAACTGACCTTGAAGACGGTTGGGAATTATGCCAACCTTTCGGACAATGAGCGCAATCATATTGCCCAGATCCCAGATTGGCTCGATACTCTTGTCAAAGATGTTGTGGTGGGCTATGAAGGGACACCAGGCAATGTGAAAACGCTGGTGAAGGCCATGGGATTTCATTTGGCCTCCGAGATGTTAGGCGATCGCGAGTACTCCTTGATTGACGAGGTTATTCGCTATGACAATCGCGGTAATGGGTTCGATCGATACCTGCGGGAGACGGCAAAGCCAGTCAAAATTCACGGTCACAGTTACACACCCTGGAGTTGGATCTTGATCCACAGTCGCTATGACGGAACAGGGGTTGAAGTTGAGCATTCCGAATATGCGCTGACGGCTCTCAATTTGGCCGTTCGCTTTGGAACTGAGTCAGAGCAGCAGTTGGTTGCTTGGGCAATGGAAGGCTACGGCCACTTTGTCCAGTTACAGCAGCGTCTTTTCCAGGAAATTGCTCGCGAGTGTTTGGCTGAGCCTCAAACCGCCAACAATCAGTTGGTTCGTTTTTGAACTTGTGTTTCCAAGAAAGGGAATCAGTATGACTGCGACCATAAATACAGACCTTCAAACCTATAAAGTGCAACAATTGTCACTTTGGAATGCAGTTGCACTTTTATATATCCTCCTAGGGTATTTTGGTGGGATAACTTTACTGTGCCTATCATCCTTTTGGTTAAATGGTCTCGGCACTTTACTATTGACGCATGGGCTGGTCTGTTCGGCCTATTTGGCCCATGATTGCATGCACAGCGCAGTAGGCAAAGGGCGTCGTCTGAATGTACTGTTTGGGAATGCGATGCTCTGGATTAATGGCGGTTGCTACTATGGCTTCGATCGTCTCGCTTTGCAACATATTGCCCATCACGTACAGCGTGTTGATAGTTTTACTTTCGATATTGTTGCCGCTATTGCTCAACAACCTCGAATCATACGGCAAGGGATTTTGGTACTGGAATGGTGTTATTTTCCCATCGTATCGTTTTGGGCACGATGGAGATCGCTGCTAAACCCCTTTTGGGACCCAGCAAAAAGAAAAGAGATCCCTAGGATTGCGTCCTTGCTGTTGATTCGGGGCACACTATATATAATTCTTGGGATTGCTTCTCTTAAAGCGCTAATACTGTATTTTTTGGCATATATTGCCATGATTACGGTCTTGCGATGGATGGATGCCTTTCAGCATACCTATGAAGCTTTTCCTCCTAAGAGTTCTTTGCCCAAACGAGATCGTGATTATGAGCAGGCACACACCTTCTCTCCACTTTTGTCCAGCCGCTTTCCATGGTTAAACACGTTGGTTCTGAATTTTGGATACCACAATGCTCATCATGCCCTAATGAAAGCATCCTGGCATCACTTACCAGAAATTCACGCACAGTTTTTCTTGGACAGTGACAGGCCAACCATCTCATTGATACAGCAACTAGCTAACTATCATCGGTTTCGGCTGAAGCGGTTGCTGTGTGGTCAAGGAGAGGCTGTTGACCAAGACGGAAACTTTTCTCTGGAACATTTTTTCGGAGCTGTCGATGTTTCCTTCCTAATGTTGTATTGAATTCAACACTGTGGAGAATAGCGATCGACCATGCAGCACAAATAATTAAACAGGTTATATGTCCATGAATCACTGGCAATCTGCATTTGGAGTCATTGCAGGGTTACTCACAATCTTTTGCTTTACGCCCTACATTACGACCATCTTTCAAAGTAAAACTCGTCCCAATCGAGCTACTTGGTGGATTTGGGCAATTAATGGAGCCATTCTCTGTAGTAGCTCTTATGCATCTGGTGTTAGCAATACCCTATGGATTTTGGTCTGTTCCGTAGCCGCACAATTTGTGATTGCACTGATCGCATTAAAATATGGAGAAGGTGGATGGACGCGTTTTGATCGTAGATGCTTGATGGGAGCTATCCTCAGTCTGGTGCTTTGGCGACTCTTTAGTTCTCCTACTATTGCTATCTTATGCACGGTTCTCGTTGATTTTCTTGGTGCACTTCCAACTGTTCGCAAGTCCTATTTAGAACCTGCTAAGGAAGATCTCCTGACTTGGTCACTCTATGCACTAGCGAGTTTTCTCAATTTATTCGCAATTGAAAAGTTTTCATTTGCAATTTTCTTTCCGGCAATGTACGTGTTTTTCATCAACTCCACGATCTTTCTACTAGTTTTGCGCCCAAAACTTGGTCTCACACTCCCCCCCAAACGTCGAGATGCAAAACTCTACAAAAGCCAGCTATAGATTATCTTATACGATTCGCGAAACCTAATAGTTTCTGCTATTTTCGCCCATATCACTGTATTCAGACCTAGACCTATGTTGCCTGAAAATGCCGTTTCACATTCGCCCACAGAACAACAGCCCGCAAAAGTATCCTTGCGCATCATGCTCATTGTGCCGTTCGTTCTCCAAATTTTTGGAACAGTGGGTCTAACAGGATATCTTTCTCTACACAATGGTCAAAAAGCAGTCAATGAAATTGCTGGACGACTCCGCAATGAAGTGACGGCACGCATAGGTCAGCACTTAGATGACTATATGACTACTCCCAAAAAAGTAGTTCAATCTAATTGGGATACTATCTCCTTAAACTTGTTAGATATTGAAAATACCGAAAAAGTAGGGCACTATCTTTGGCGTCAGCTCAAGGCATTTCAAGTTCCCTACATCCTTTATGGCTACAATTCTGGGAAACTTGCTTCGGCTGGTTACAATTATGAAGGTAAGACCATTACCCTGGATGAGGTGAACCCTGAGCGGAATGGACACGCACATCTCTACAATTGGGGTATAGATGCTCAAGGAAAACGAACGAAAATCCTGAAAGATTGGGGGGAGTACCCCATGAAAAAAGAAGGATGGTATGCCGAAGCTGTCAAGCATGGCAAGGCTGTCTGGAGTCCGGTCTATAACTGGGAAGTTCCTCCCTATGCACTTTCCATTGCAACAAGCCGTCCAGTCTTTAAAGATGGAAAGTTACACGGTGTGATTGCTGTTGAACAGAGATTATCTCAAATTAGCGATTTCCTGCGTCATTTAAAGGTTAGTCGTGCTGGGAAAACGTTTGTTATCGAGCGGAGTGGCCTACTGATTGCGACCTCAGACACCTATGAACCGTTTGCTCTGAAAAATGGTAAACCGATTCGGGTCAAAGCCACAGAGAGTCAAAGCCCATTAATTCGAGCAACCGCTCAACACCTTACCAAGGTCTTTGGCGATTTTCACAAAATTCAGAATAATCAGCAGCTGGATTTTAACCTTGAGGGTAAACGTCAATTCATTCAGGTTAAACCCTGGAAGGATTCCCTCGGGCTAGATTGGCTAATGGTTGTAGCTGTGCCCGAATCGGATTTTATGGAGCAAATCGATGCTAATACACAGACAACCATTATTATGTGTGTCATGGCATTGGTGCTTGCTACAGTATTTGGAATCTATACATCTCGTTGGATTACCACTCCGGTCCTACGGTTGAGCGAAGCATCTGAAGCGATCGCCAATGGACAGTTGGACCAACAAGTTCAATCCTCAGGAGTAAACGAGCTAAACATCCTAGCGCATTCTTTCAACCGCATGGCACAACAAATGCAAGAGTCCTTCACAGTTCTTGAAAAAACCAACGAAGAATTAGAAACTCGTGTTGAGGAACGTACCGTTGAGTTAAGAGAAGCAAAAGAAGTAGCAGATTCGGCTAACTACGCTAAAAGCGAGTTTTTGGCTAACATGAGTCATGAATTAAGAACTCCACTCAATGGGATTTTAGGTTATGCACAAATTCTTCAACAGTCGAATCAACTTGCTGAAGCAGAACAGAAAGGAGTTAATATCATTCATCAGTGTGGATCGCATTTATTGACCTTGATTAACGATATTCTCGATCTCTCTAAAATTGAAGCTCAGAAAATGGATCTAAATCTTACAGAGTTTCACTTTCCATCTTTTCTTGAAGGTGTTACTGAGATTTGTCGGATCAAGGCCGAACAAAAAGGAATCGAATTTATTTACCAGCCAGATGGTTTGCTTCCGGTTGGCATTAAGAGTGATGAAAAACGTCTGAGACAGGTTTTGATTAATTTACTAAGTAATGCTATTAAATTTACTGAAAAAGGGAGCGTAACTTTTTTGATTAAAAATCAAAAATTAGACAGCGCTAACGCAACTGATAGAATCATGCATCGTATTTGTTTTCAAGTTGAAGATACTGGCATTGGAATTAGCAAAGAAAACCTAGAGAAAATATTCTTACCTTTTGAGCAGGTCGGTTCTGTTCAAAAACAGGCAGAGGGAACTGGCCTCGGCTTAGCCATCAGTCAGAAAATTGCCACTATGATGGGAGGCTCATTAAAGGTTAAAAGCAAGGCTGGAAAAGGTAGTATTTTTTGGCTTGAGATTGATGTTGCAGAGTCAACTGAATGGGCTGAAAATTCAAGTGAATCCAATCGAGGACGCATTATTGGATTTAAGGAACCAAAACAGAAAATTCTGATCGTTGACGATCGTTGGGAAAACCGTTCCGTTATTTCTACTCTACTTGAGCCTATTGGTTTTGAGACGATTGAAGCCGAAAATGGTCAAGAAGGTTTAGATAAAGCACATGAATTGAATCCTGACCTAATCATTTGTGATTTATCTATGCCAATAATAGATGGTCATGAACTCATAAAAGAATTGCGCCAGGACTCCCTATTCCAAGATATTCCGATTATTGTGTCATCCGCAAGCGTATTTGAAACAGATCGCCAGAAAAGTATAGAGGCTGGCGCTAACGACTTTCTACCTAAGCCCATCCAATCAGATATTTTACTCAATTCAATTCAGCAACTCTTAGGTCTTGAATGGATTTATGAAGTTCCCAAGGAAGCCAATCAAATTTATGACCTTAACTCACTAGAAATTAAATGTTCTGGCTTAGTTCTTCCGTCCGTTGAAGACCTTCATTACTCTATGACTTAAGTCCGGAAAGGATTGGTTCATAATCTAAATCAAGAAATGGAAAGGCTTGAAAAGTCAGATCGACAGCTAAA
>JAAURS010000003.1 GCA_012032135.1 Acaryochloridaceae cyanobacterium RU_4_10
CTGATGTAGAACTAATTCTTCTAATCTCAGCAGTAGGTGAATTTTACTTGACTGAATACTGTCTAGAAATAAACTCAAAGAGGAAATTTAATTAGTTATTGACTCCGTCTACCTCAGGGACTATGTTAGACTGCAATCAGCAATTGGGTTTAGCTTATAAACTGAGTCCTGTCAAAAATCCAAGTAGTTTAGTTGCAAGATTACCACCCACTCCGATCAATATTCCATATAAAACATCTCCAGCAGCTTTAATAGCATGATTATTCGGACTAGTCGATTTAAGTTGAATTTCAATGTCTGAAATTTTAGAGTTCGCATGATTACGAGCTTCATGAGTTAGAGAGAGATTTGGCAACTCACGTTTAAGATCTTGAAGAAAATTATTCAGATCGATAGATCCTTGATTCCATATCTGTTGATCATGCACAATATTTTTTGAATGTGAACCAACGGCACCTGCCTGATTCACCTTGGTGCTTTTATCTACGCCAGTGACAAAGTAGCCCTTTTGTTCAATATAGTCACCTTGTACAAAGTTGACATTTTTATCCTCTTGTCTGCTCATTGAAATACCTCACGTTTTAAATTGTGACTAGCCAAGCCTCACTCCATTTTCAAATAGTCCTGTTTGATTTATAATATCTCCTCCAGGAATATTAAACGTATAATTTACAGGCACATCCCGGTTATTCATTACTTCAATAATTTTGTTAATGATTGAGTCTATAAGACCTTGGTCTTGTGATGAAATCAACCTTGCTCCTCCAGAATTAGTTTCTATTGCAAGACCATATTTATTGGTCTTAGTCATTCGCTCTAAAATTCCCGACGCAGATAGAATAATCACAATTCCTGTAAACCATTTATAAGCAGACACGTCTGGATTTGTTTTAATCCATTCAAATCCTAGCCAGCCGAGAAAACCACAGAAAATAATAAAAGGTATTTTAAATAGATAGGTTGGCTTTAGTCTATATTTGCCAACACTAGTGATGTTTCTGATTTGATAAATTGTTGAGCCTAGAGTAATAGTATTATTAGTAATTGCCAGGGTACTCATTGACAGAATTTTACCTTTTAAATGAATTTTTCAAGTGCTGCGGCAAAGATCTAGTTCTCTTTTAAGTTTTGGTAACAATTCTAGAACTCAGCAAGCTAGGAAAGTAGGTCTAACGGCTTGGGCGTCAGCGGTGGCAAATATTTTCGAGTCACCACCAGAGTGTTGAGGCCATCCGCTGCACGCCCTGGTTAGACATGGGGCATTGCAAACATAAGTCTCAACTAGGCTTAGTAATTGTAAATAGCCTCACTGTGTCAATAGGCTGGCCACCCAATACAAATCTAGGATTTGCCCTATAGCCTGAACAAACATTTAAGGAGACTAATCGCAGGGGTGATTCGTGCGTCTCTTGTCAAGGAGAAAACGTAAATTCAGCAACAGCTTCAAATTTTATCAAGAGTATTGATTATGGCTCCTTGAATAGCTTCATATAAAATCTCGCGCCATCGTTACGAATATACTCACCTTCTAAATCACCGTTTGACAACAGATTTAATGCTGCTGTTCCGGTCTCACCTCCAATACTTTTATATTTTAGAGACAGAACTTTCCCGTCAAAACTTCCTTGACTACTTGATATGAATTTGTCAGACAAATCAACTTCCTCCATGGAGATATCAGATCCTGTCTGCTTAATAATATATGTTAATTTTTCCTTGCTTTTATATGATCCAGCTATATTTGGGATAACTCCTATCAAGTCCTGTCCAACAACTGCAACTTGACCGATCAAGTTAGAATTCTTATCTTCAATCGTAATCTTGTCAGTTATATTTGTTAAGATTAACGTCTTCGGAGTAATTGAAGTACTAGAGCCATCGCTGGTTTTAGCAATGCGGATTGTCATAAAATAAGAGTTACTTATGGTAAGGCTATCTGTTTCATTGACTGATGAGCCATCAAGATTAAGCACCTTTACAGATAAGTCTCCATCGAAAAAATTATATCCAGCAACTTGAAGATCTTCAGTAACAGTCCCAATTTGTGTAAGATCAACCGTCTTAGGATTGGTTGCGCATACAAATGGAGAGTTATAGGGATTTTCCCTAAGAGGTAGCTTCACTTGCTGTGCAACTAAATTTCTAAGATCGATCAGTTGAGAACGTGTTCTTCTAATTATAAAATCAATATCACATCTAAATTCTTGTCCTATAGCATTACTAGTTTCATTTAGAATATTGGGAATATCTTTCTTGACAATACTATCAGCTTCTTTTCTCCAGGCAGCGGATTCTCTACCTAATTTCGTTAACTGCTGATCTAAATCACCGGACAACTTTTCTAATGTTTCCCTCCAGGCATCAGATTGGGATGCAAGTGTATCGATAGCTCTGTCAATACTACCGATAAATTTATCTGCTTTTTTTCCAAGGCCAAAAAATCCAAGTATTGCGTCTATAAACATTATTGGTGGTGCCTATTACTTTATTCACGACAATTAGTGTACTAAGTCATTTTTTGAATTTTTCAAAGCTTATAGCTTCTTTTCTAACAATAAATTTTAGTCTAACGGCCTGGAGTTCAGGGACGGCCCGTCAGTTTGTTGATTGTGCAGTCTGTGTCAATCCGTCCCTGCAACTCGGTGTTAGGCAGGTTGAGTCTATCTCTAGTGAGCAGATAGCGAAACCTCTCTCACCCCTCTCTCATTCCTCTCTCACTCTACCCACCCCACCCCACCGACTCACCACGGCGAAGCCACGGGGGGAAGGGGGGGATTAGTTTGTCTCTCTGTATTCATCTCTCTCCTATCTCTACTACCTCTCTCATTGGCCAATTCTATTGCTACCTTTCTCTCCATAACCTCTGTCCAATCCTTCCTTCTCTCTCGCCCCTCTATCCATTGGACGTGGTCAATGCTCACGGTTTTATCCATTTGACGTGGTCAATGCTTTAAGGTGCAGTGTGTATGCTTGAGGCCGCCCCGATGGAACGAGCGCATCGCGACGTTCCGAGAGCAGCGACGCTGCGAAGGGATGGCCGAACAGTCTCTCGTATAATGTTTCTTCCCAGAGGGCCGTCATGTCAGGCAAAGACCCGTCTGTCCTACCAATGCATGTCAGGCAAAGACCCGTCCACCCCCCCAAGCCCTCTGGGATGCCCAGTGGCGAACGACAAAATCTTGTGCTACCCTCTCTTGCTTGACATTGACTTCGAACTTCAACAGCTAAGGGTCCATTTCTTAACAATTGCCTGAAACCCTTGTTCTCTCGTTCGTCCGCCTAACTCTAAATATACGGACAACATCCACCTATATCTCTGATTTGGTGATATGGCTGGATAGCCATCCGCCTATATACCCTAATTTGGCATATGGGCGGATGATTGTCCATCTATATCTCTGATTTGGCGATATATACGGAATCAATCCGCCTATATCTCTGATTTGGCGATATAGGCGGATAAGCCTTTCCCCGTCCGCCTATATCGCTCCTACGGAGATATATACGGAATCCAATCCGCCTATATCGCTCCTATGGGGATATGGATGGATTAATTCAGTATTCTTTCGGATGTCTTTTCGCCTAACCTTTTTTATCATTAATGTCAATACCTTTAAGCAGACTTAAGGACTTGACATGGCTGCACAGCCTCAAAAAATTTTGGATCGATTGCGCGATGTCCTTCGCCTAAAACACTATGCTTATCGAACCGAACAATCCTATGTAGACTGGGTGTACCGCTTTATTATTTTCCACAATAAACGCCACCCCAAAGACATGGGTGTGCCGGAAATTGAAGCCTTTCTGACTCATCTAGCCGTCCAACGAAAAGTCGCAGCACCCACTCAAAATCAAGCCCTCAGCGCACTGATCTTTCTGTATCGTCACGTCCTGCACCAAGAGATTGGTGAAATCCATGCAGTCCGCGCCAAACAATCTCGATACTTGCCCACTGTCCTCACCCATGCCGAAGCGATCGCCGTTCTGAACCAGCTTTCTGGCGTACACCAAATAGTAGCAAAACTGTTATATGGCAGCGGACTCCGCCTATCCGAAGCATTGCGGTTGCGAGTGAAAGAGATTGATTTTGCTCAGGCTCAACTGGTCGTACGCGACGGCAAAGGTGGCAACAGTCGAATCACCATGCTGCCCGCTAGTATTGTCGATCCCCTCCAAGACCATCTTCACCATGTTCGACGACAGCACCAACAGGATTTAGCACAAGGATACGGTTCTGTTTACTTACCCTATGCCCTAGAACGCAAATATCCCAATGCCGATCGCCAATGGATTTGGCAGTACGTGTTTCCATCCGAACGCATTTCTCAAGATCCGCGCAGCAGCGTTGTCCGACGCCACCATCTAGACGAAAGCGGATTGCAAAAAGCAGTGAAACAAGCAGCATTCTCAGCCAAAATTGACAAACGAGTGAGCTGTCATACCTTTCGCCATAGTTTTGCAACACAGCTATTACAGAACCATTACGACATTCGCACCGTCCAAGAATTACTCGGCCACAAAGATGTGAAGACAACTATGATTTATACCCACGTTCTTAATAAGGGTGGCCGAGGCGTTCTCAGCCCTTTGGATACCTGTGCTTAGGCTGACTGAATGAAGTGCGATCGCCTGCTATCGTGCAACTAGAAACTACGATCGCCTTTGAGATGGGAGATGCGATCGCTTGTTTGTCAGAGAAGCGCCACTACAAAATATTACTACTCATCCTCAAAATCCCGATCTTCATCTTCCTCATAGGGTGCTGCGTACCCCTCAGACCATTCTGGCTCATCACTGCGCATATCCTCCTCAGTGGCCTCAGAACCACCCCCTACCACTGCCAAATCAATTTGCTGGCGATAGTAATCCACGCTCTTGATTTCCACCTCCACGCGATCTCCGAGTCGATATTGCTGGCGATTTTTGCGGCCAATGAGTGTCTGTTGCCGCGCCCGATACTCATACCAATCATCCTTCAAGGAACTGACGTGGACCAATCCCTCCACCAACAGAGATTCCAACCGCACAAAGAAACCGTAAGATTGGATGCCCGTAATCAGACCCTTATAAATTTCCCCCGTCCGTTGCTGCATCTTCTTGGTTTTCTTCAAACCCAGAAAATCTTGCTCCGCTTGACGTACCCATGTCATCCGTTCGTTTAGCGGTTGAATGCCTTCTAAAATGGTGGCTTCTAGATCTCGCTGGATTTCTGGGGGCAACACATTCCAGCTAATTTGACCCTCCGCAGAACTGTGGTTGAGATTCACCAAGTCTTTTGACCGCGCACTCTTGCGATCGCGACCGTATTCAAACACCGCACTTAAAACCCGCTGGTTCATCAAATCGGCATAGCGGTTGAGGGGACAAACAAACTGACCGTAGTCTTGAACGTAGGCCAAACCAAAATGCGGTCCAGACTCCGCGCTATACTCTACAGGCTCTAAAGTGTCCGCTAACAACTCAAATAAAATCGGTGAGGTATCTAAAGTCCCGATCTTTTCTGAAAACAGTTGGTAGTCCTGAGGTAAAACCGTATTCTCTTGGGTCAACGACAACTGCAACCCAGAATTTTCTAACAGTTTCAAGAAGTCCTGGAGTTTTTGGGCATCGGGAGAGGCTTGAATCTGGAAGAGAACCGGAACGCCTAACGCTTGCATGTGGTTGGTGAGCAGATAGTTGGCTAGAACCAACGCCTCTGCTACCATTGCCGACCCGTAGGGGGTTCCGCATCCCCAATCACCCCAAAGCGTCCATCATCCCCAAACATGCGGGCATGGATTTCTGGCATAATGACCAGTTCAAAATCGCCGCGCTCGTGGCGTTGCTGCCACAAGATGTTTGGTCAATGCTCTAAACTGGTCCGCCCAGACATAGAGCTTTTTGAAACTCGAAACTTCTTCCGTGGCTAGATCGCCCTTATCATTGCGCTGGACGATCGCCTGAAGCTGTTCGTAGCTCAACTGATAATCCGCCTTCACCACAGAAGGCTGAACCTCAAACTCCAAAAGCTCGCCCTGTTTTCCCAACGTCATCACTAGGGAAAATGCCAATCGTTCCTTATCCGTGACAAACGCACCCACCCGTTCTACCAAAGCTTCGGGGAACAATGGCACTAGCGTATCGGCCAACCCAATGGTGGTTGCCCGATGTTTTGCCTCTAGGTCAATAGCAGAACCTACTGGCACAAAGGCTTGAAGATCGGTAATATGGAACCCCTAAGCGCCAAGTCCCATTTTTATTCTTGTCCAAAGGAAAACGCATGGTCGAGGCCAGCAAGACCCACACTGGCATCACCCACCGCAACCGTCACCCAATCTTGATGGGCCACTCGATTTTTTGATCTGCTTTACGCAGTTTCAAAGGCAAGGCTTGAGCCTCTTTCTCCACCGCATCCCCAAACGTGCGGGGCAAGTCATACTTACAGAACACCAGCTCCGTATCTGCCGCCGACTGCGCGTCGCTGCCCAAAATTTGGTTCACGCGCCCCAACGGTAATTGATTGCCCAAGGGATATCGCATCACTTCTGCATGGACCAGATGATCCACTGCTTCATCTAATTGCGGCCCGACTTGTTGTTGAAGTAGCTCTAACTCAAACAACAGCCGATCGTCCAACGGCACTGCTCGATATTGACCTTGTTCGGTTTTGCGGACATGGGCAATGACCGACGGGTTGGAGCGTTCTAGAATGAGCCGCACTTCTCCTTCTGGACTGCGCCGCCGCCGTCCTTCCTTGGTAACCTTCACGAGGACGCGATCGCCATTCCAAGCTGAATGCAACTGACTTTCACGGATGTAGATATCTTCCGTTTCCTCGCCTTCCTGGATTGCAAAACAAAACCCTTTACTAGAGCAGCGGAGTTTCCCTTCCACCACACCCTCCTCAGAAACACGGCGATATTTACCGCGTTCCTTTACCAAAATCCCAATGCGCTCCAAAGCATTCAATGCAATCTCTAATTGATGGAGACTTTCAGGGCTATTGCATTCCAGCTTTTTTTCCAGAGCCTTGGGTGCGACTAACTTATCATCCGTAAAGCTAGACAGTAGAGCACTAACTGCAAATTCCATGTATCGTTGGGTCCTTAGGTATCCTGAAAGGGCGACAAAAGATAAGACTTCCCAAACAGCTTATCGGGAGATATCTCTTGCAACAGGGGAAAACTGCGTTCCAAAGACGCACTTCATCGCAAATCAAGGGATGGAGAGACTTTGGTTGTTGATGTGCAGTTTTGAGACTACCGAGCGTTGTTGAAGCACTCTGAACACTAAAGCATCGGCTTACAGACTCTGATTGCAGATGCAAAAGCTGAAGGAACTGCTCACAAAAACTGCTATTCAAACACCATTCCTGCCGATTGGCTTACTCCCATCTGTCAACCGCCTACAGGTGCAACGATGACCGACAAAAGATAAATTCAGACCGCTCAAGCCAAGCAAAACCCAATCGTACAAAGGATTTTGCATTTAAATTGATGTTTGTAGCCTGTGAGAATTCAGAGTGCGAGGCGCTTTAAAACTCTCGGTTCTCATCCCTTATAGTTCCTTACAGAATGTACCACTGTCAAATCCAAGCGGTCAAAATTTATCGATGGCCCGTGACAATATAGTTAATTCGTTGACCAATATTGGCGGCGTGGTCCCCCATTCTTTCCAAAGCGCGAATGGCTAAAGTGGTTAACAATAAAGGCTCAACGGACCCCTGAATATTGGTTTCATGGGCAAGGAGATTGTAAATTCGGTCATAGCAATCGTCCACTTCATCGTCTTTGACCTTCATCAACTGACCCGATTCTGCATCTAGGTCCGTCAAAGCTGCCAAGCTCATTGCTAACATTCCACGGCAAGCATTGGACATATGCTCTAAGTCAGGGTTGTAGAGTAACGGCGGATAGGGCAGCAGTTTGAGGGCCACTTCTCCCAGTTCTTCAGCGTAATCCCCAATCCGTTCTAGATCTCTCACAAGCTGCATCAAGGTGCCAATCAATCTAAGGTCATTAGCGACGGGAGACTGAAGGGCAAGCAACTTAAGCCCTTCCACTTCAATTTGACGATAATAGAGATCCACCTGCTCGTCATGTCGCTTCAATTCGTCAACCGCAGCCATATCCCGTTGAAACAATGCTTGGTGAGCTAACCAGCAAGAATGTTCGACCAATGCCCCCATCCGCAAGACATCGTTTTGAATACCTTGTAGTTGACGCTCAAATTGGCTACGGATAGATTTGGTCGAAGCTTGATACATAGATTTTTAAGGATTGTTTATAAAAGGAAATATCGAAAACTTTAGGTAAAGATTTTTAGAAGGGTCTTTTATAAAGCTATCCTAAAAAATTCTAAAGTGTTTTACCGTATCGTACCGAACTAATCTTGTTTTTGATGGAATAGGTAGGAGGAATCTGCTAAATGGGTCGGGAAAACGGCTTATTAACGGGTCTAGTGCCCTCCAATTTAACTATTTTGGGTGGTGGAGTGTGGGGCTCTGCTTTGGCTGCCATCGGTCAAGCTAAGGGGCATGAGGTGAAGGTTTGGTCGAGACGGGGAAATCTTGCCTTTGAAGTTGCTGTAGCGGACGCTGCGGTTATCATTGCTGCCATTTCAATGAAAGGGGTGCGGGAAATAGCCGATCGCCTGATGGCCCTTTCTCTTCCCTCTGAAACCATTATAGTCAGTGCAACTAAGGGGCTTGACCCTACCACTTGGCAAACCCCATCCCAAATCTGGGCCGCTGCCTTTCCCAAAAATCCGATCGCAGTTCTATCGGGTCCAAACCTCTCCAAGGAAATCGATCGCGGACTCCCCGCTGCAACGGTGGTGGCCTGTGAAGATGCGATCGCTGCAACAGCGCTCCAACATCTCTTGTCCTCGGAAAACTTTCGGATTTATACCAATACGGATCGGTTGGGGACGGAACTGGGGGCACACTCAAAAACGTAGTGGCGATCGCCGTGGGGGTCTGCGATGGCCTCAATTTAGGCCAGAATGCTCGTGCTGCGTTAATCACAAGAGCGCTCCCAGAAATGATTCGGGTGGGTACCTTGATGGGAGGGAAGGTGGAAACCTTCTACGGACTGTCTGGTTTGGGCGATTTGCTAGCCACCTGTACGAGTCCTTTGAGCCGTAATTATCAAGTGGGGTATCAATTGGCCCAAGGAAAAACTTTGGACCGCATTTTGGCAAATCTCCAAGGGACGGCTGAAGGGGTAAACACCACTCAAGTTTTAATCCAGCTTGCCGCACAAAAACAAATTTCGGTTCCCATTGCCCAACAGGTGTATCGCTTGTTGAGCGGACAGATTAGCCCACAAGCCGCCGTAGAGGCATTAATGGAACGGGAACTAAAACCCGAGGCACACGGCAATCCGTACGATCGCGAACAAAGCTAAATTAAATTGCATCTAATTACAATGGTTGCCAGAGGCATCGTACAGTACGAAGCTATGGCGTTTTCCACTTTATTGAATCCAGGAGACAACCATGCCCATCCTTCAACGTTGGCGGAACGTTTTGTTATCCCTTGGCCTCTGCGGACTTCTACTGATTAGTTCGGGCTGCGCCGCCAAGCCCCCGTCTCCCTACGCTCAAGTGCAGCAAGAAAGCACTCAACGGGGCGCGCCGAAGGCTGTGGCCAAGACGGCAACCCAAGGGAGTGAGTTTAATCGGTTTTTCCCAAAACCAGGCAATGGATTTGAACGAGTTTACACTCAGGAGAAAAAGGGCTTTGCAGAAGCCAAGTTAAAAAAAGATGGCAAGGATATGGCAATGTTGTCGATTTCTGACACCAGCAGCATTCCAGCAGCGGCCCAAAAATATGCCCAAAGTACCGAAAAAATTGCGGGGTTTCCCACAGTTGAGGTGGGGACAACGCAAACGGGGGTTTTAGTGGGTGGCCACTATCAAGTCAAAGTCCTCTCCCGCAATCCTTCCTTTGATAAGGGCGATCGCAAGGAGTGGATTGCAAAATTCGATTTACAAGGGCTTTCTAAGCTCCGTTAATGTTGTAAACCTATGCAGGCAAATACTTTCTTATGAGCAAACCCATTTTTGAACTTGTGGATGAACTGCCCACCGGGGGCATCACCATCCTGTCATTGCGATCGCTGGATTTTGTGGTTCCAGGGCAGTGGCAAAACTTAGTCGGCTTTAACAACACCATTAAAGCCGTCACAGGCGAAACGGATGAAGCATTGATCCAACAAATTGGCGAACGTGCCGTCCAACTCTTTAACGACAAGTCCCAGGGCTATCAAAATGCCCTTTGGTTGTACCAAACCGTCGATAGTGCTTCTGGCGCACTGGGTGCAGCGGCTATGGCCAATAAAGTGGGTCAGGATATTTCATTCCTAGGCTTTTTGCAAAACCTCACCCCCAAACCCGAAAAAGCCCAAAGCATTGACCTCTGCGTCAAGCTGGTGGTCGAACTGGTCGCCTTCTGCCAAATTAACGGCATCCCTGGCGATAGCATTGGTGACTTTCTGGCAGCCTTAGGAGACTACAGCGGTGAATCTCTGATGCGGATGGCTGCCCTGGTTTGTTTTGACGGACTCGTTCCCTTGGGGCCAGACTTTGCGTTGAAAGGACTGTCCACCCTCAATACGATGTCCCCAAACGATTTGGAGCACAATAAGACCTTTAACGGTGTTAAGTCTCTCATTCCAGGGGGCGATTCAGCGGGACAGCTTTCCTTTATTACCAGCAGCATGGATTCTGTGAAAGGCTGGATGACAGATTTTGTGTCCTCACGAGGCGTAACTCCCGAACAAGTGGTAGACAATCTGACGAAGTTTGTTGAAATTTCCAAAGATAAGCTGGATTATCTGGGAGCCTTTCTAGATATGACGTGTAACTACTACACCCATACCGGAACCCAGACCCTAGCGCGACGGCTGATCGAACGAGCAGTTGCGGAAATCTAAGCGACACAAGACAGTACTTCTTTTAGACGACCGATCGTGTTTTTCTCTAGAAGAAGTACTGACTAACGCTCATACTTGGTCGGATGCTCTTCTGCGGGGATTGGAGTTAGCGGTAATTTCCTGGAAGTCCAAACCATTGAGGGGTTTTAGCAAAATAATACGGCGTCGCAATTGAACCAACGCGCCTTGTTTTTGCAGCGCGCCCAAAAATCGCGTCACCGTAACCCGCGAACAACCCACCATTTCCCCAATTGCAGAATGCGGGAGAGGGATATCAATCAACACCCCTTCAGGAACCCTCCGTCCAAAGCGAACTCCCAGCCATTCAATCAGATAAGCCAAGCGATTTAGGGTTCGATCGTGGGCCAGAAAACTTGCCAGTTGAGCCGATCGCTGAGCGTGTTCGAGAATGGCATTAAGATGGTGAGACCATAGAGCCTGAGGCACAAGCATCGCTTCGGTTCGAGTCACACATTCAGCTTGAAAGGGGGACAGCTTTGCTAAAGGTAGACCCACTAATTCGCCCGAGCCCCAATATCCTAAAGAGATTACATTACCTTGGTCTGTCCAAGTTAATGTCCTGACAAGGCCACGATCGATCAGCCATAGTTCTTCTTCCTGTAATGGAATGGATTCTTTGGGGGCAAAGGTACAATGGGTCGCTTCACAGAAAGGTTTTGGGTTGAAAAAAGTTGCAGACATGCTTGGAGGTCTATTGTGATATCTGACCTTCGAATTGTCAGCAATTATACCTTCTAGTGTATGGATGAATACGCTTTCAGATGCAATCGGACTCAGGTAATCGATCGTTTGTGAAGATGCCCTAAGCAGTCTTGGATTTAATAAAATTGTCCAAACCATCCACAACCTTTGCGGACACAATCTTATCGCCTTCTTTCAATTGACGGAGCACGTCTTCACCCTCTACCACGTAGCCAAACACTGCGTAGCGCCCATCCAAAAGATTGCGGCCAGCAGGGGTTAATTCTGGCTCAAACAAGAAAAAGAAAAACTGTGAAGATCCCCCATTAGGGTCTTCGCCTGGAGTTGCCATTGCAACCGTTCCGTAAGCTGAAAAAGGTAAAACGGGACTGTCTAGATACCGTCCACTTTCTTCTAGAGTTGCACCGTAAAAGGGTTTTTCATCCCCTTTGACCAAGATTTCCATCGGAATCGATCGGTACTTTCCACTCGTTGGGTCCACAAATCCGACTTCAGGCCCTTGTGGGTCGCCCGTTTGCAAGACGTAAGACTCTTCTGCACGGGTAAAGGGCAAGCCATTATAAAAACCCCGCTGCACTAAATCTACAAAATTACCTGCTGTGACGGGTGCGCTGTAACCATCCGCTACCAAGGTCATTGGGCCTTTGGTGGTTTCAATTGCAATGGTGGCCCGTCCTTTAAGCTGCGGTAAATTACGATAGGCTTCGGGGACTTCGTAAGGAAATTTAGTCACCATGGAAGCTTCTAGGGTGCCAATGATATCGAGCAATTCATTCTTTTTGGCCACAATCCGATCGCCATCCTTCTCTTCCGCGATCGCCTTCAAGTCCGCTAATTCAGTCTCAATCTGCCCCACCAGCTCCGTTGCCTTAGGTCGATTTTGCTCTGGCACGCTAGCCAAAATATCATCCTTACGACGACTGAGAATAGATATAGCCTTCCCTACATCGCCATTAATCCCCGCCCATCGTCTGGCACGAACTTGACCGCCGATATCTTCAATATTGGTCTGAATTTGGCGGATAAAATCATTATCGAAAGGGAGGGCTATGCGAAGGAGCGATCGCGGGTCCGTTACAGCATTTCCAGGTGGGAGCCCCGCAATTAACATGGATGCTTGAGCAGGCAGACACAGTACCAGGCAAAGTCCAAGCGCTAGCGCAGTGGGCAAACAGATCCGAAAAAGTTTCTTAAACTCGTTAAATAGACTTTTCATGGTGCGTAGATCATCTTTCGTTAGAGTTTGCGGTGTGCATCAAGCATCCCAATAGGGCTTCTATCTGCCCCATACCACTCTAAACCATCGAGTTGCTGGATTATCACTACGTCTATCCAGCGATTCTCGATCGATCCCAATGGCAGCATCTTGTAGGGGCGCATGGCCATGCGCCCCTACAACTCAGCGCGCTAAAAGTGCCTTGTTTGAAGGTTCTAGAACTGAGTGCGGATTTTGAGTCCTTGGAGCTGAGCCGCCACCACTGCGGGAACAAACCCAAGACAATGTTGAGAAGAATGAGCAAACTGTTCTGGCTTGCCGCTTACAAAAAAGCTGGTTTCAGGTGCTGTTTGATTGCTTTTCAAATTCAGTAATTCCAATTCCTGTGCCGCTGCTGCTGCCATCTGCACCGCAGGGTTCACTAAAGTGACGCTTTGGGGTAACAACTGTTCTATGACAGGAGCTAAATGGGGGTAGTGGGTACAGCCATAAACCAGCGTATCAATTTCAGCCTCAACCAGCGGTTGGAGACGCTTCCAAACAATACTGCGGGTTTGGGGATGCAAAATTTGGTTGGCTTCAATAAGGGGTACAAATTCTGGGCAAGCCACTTGAAAGACTTCCACCTCAGGCTTAATTTCTGAGATGGCCCGTTTGTAGCAGTTACTGGCCACGGTTGCGGGTGTGGCAATGACGCCTATCTTGCAACCGGACCGGACGGCGGCTCTGGCTCCTGGTAAAATCACGCCCAAGATTGGAATATCAAACTCATTGCGGACGGCATCTAGGGCCAATGCCGAACTGGTATTACAGGCCATGATGGCCATTTTGATGGGTTGCCCCACGAGCCAAGTTAAAATTTGCCGAACTAATTCTTGAATCTCGTCTTGAGAACGGGTGCCGTAGGGAACATGAGCGGTATCCCCAAAATATAGAAAAGATTCGTGGGGGAGTTGGCGCTGTAATTCTCTTAAAACTGTGAGCCCACCCACTCCACTATCAAAAACACCGATGGGTAAATCTTGAGGGATTCGACGAGAGGAGGGCTGCAAACGGGTCTCAAAAATAGAATTAGCCTTACGATCGCAACGGCTTTGCACGGGGTCCACTGTTCCTTACACACTCACACTGAACAGATTATTACCGATCTTTCTCAAAAAATCCGCTTTTTAACCCCAATATCTTAATTATTTTTGATGCGTCCTTTATTTTTATGCCAATTCAGCAAAGCTGTGGACGCACTCAGGTCCACAGCTTTCAATTCAGATATGGTCTTAAGCTGCCGAGTTAGCCATGGCCAACACCCGCTCGGCAATTTTGTCCGGGACCTCTTGGAGATGGTCTTCTTGCCAGTGGAAAAAGCCCACTCCTTGGGTCAGCGATCGCAGTTCTATAATGAGGCCGTGCATTTCCGCCATCGGCAAATAGGCAGACACCTCATCCCAACCGTGCCAGCCCTCTTTCCCTTCATAGCCCAACACCTGCCCTCGCCGATTGGTAATCAGGCGCAACACGCTAGAGGTAAAAGCAGTGGGGGTTGAAATAACAATGCGCTCGATGGGTTCTAGCAAAACGGGTTGACAGTTAGGCATTCCAGACTGCATGGCCAAACGGGCCGCCTGCTTAAAGGCTTGCTCAGAGCTGTCTACGGAGTGATAGGACCCATTGGTCAACGTCACGGACACATCCACCACAGGGAATCCATAAATGCCGTTGACCAAAAACTCTCGTACCCCCATTTCAACGCCAGGAATGTACTGCCTGGGCACTGCACCCCCCACGATCGTTTCCTTGAATTGGAACCCTTCGCCCCTCGGTTGGGGTTGAATATCTAGATGAACATCACCAAACTGTCCGTGACCGCCCGTTTGATGTTTGTAGCGGCCATGACTACTCGCAGACTTACGAATGGTTTCGCAGTAAGAGATATGGGGAGCCTGCATTTGGACGGGCAAGTTGTACTTGCGTTCCAGGCGTTCCTTGGCAATGAGTAAATGGATTTCACCTTGACCCCAGAGCAAAATTTCATGGGTGTTGTCTTGCATTGCCCAGCTCAAGGCCGGATCTTCTTCTTGAAGTTTATTGAGAGCCGCAGTCAACTTCACCTCGTCTTTACGATTTTGGGGTCGAACCGCTTGGGCAAAAACGGGGCTAAGGCGATCGCCACGGGGTAACTCAGAAACCTCTGCACTAAGACCATTGCCAAAGAGGGTATCACCTGTCTGAATGGCGTCCATCCGCCCGAGAGCCACAATGTCCCCCGCACTTGCCTGAGCCACACTGGACTGCTGCTGCCCCATTAACCGATAGATGCCGCTCACCCGAACTTTGTTTAAAGACATGCCATCAGTTAAGGTGCCCTGCCAGACTCGTACTAAGGATAACTTACCCCCTTGAGCGGAGATAAAGGTCTTCAGGACTTGGGCAATAGGGCCGTCTCCCGTTCCCAAGCCTCGCAGTTCAGCCGTTTCTTGGGCATCCGGTGCTTCTTTCTCTAGGGCATTCAGTAACGGGCGAACCCAAATCCTTGCTCTGCTACTCCCAGGAATACTGGAACGATGAGATCGGCTCCCAGGTCTTCTTTGAGATCTTTGAGGACTTCCGTTTCTGTTGGATTGATATCTTCTAAAAGTTCTTCTAAGAGATGGTCATCAAACTCTGCAAGCGTTTCCAGCATTTCAGCTCTGGCTGCATGTTCTTCATCTTGTAACTCCGCAGGCAACGGAATGGGGTCTGCTGGAGCGTCAGGATGATATTGAAAGGCTTGTTCTGTAATGAGGTCGATAAACCCTTTCAAGGTTTCATTTTGGCCGATAGGATACTGTTGGGGGACTAGAGGACGGCTGGAGACCTCTTTGAGAGCGTTCAACACCTCTTGAAAAGGTGTCACTGCCCGATCCATTTTGTTCAGGAACACTAGATGGGGAATGCTCCAATCGTCTAAGACCCGAAACAAAGGTGCAAGGGTGAGAACTTTTTGTGGGTCCGGTTCGCAGACCACTACGGCAGCGTCAACCCCCACAAGGGCATTCAGGCTTTCCTGATACAACTCCACCGAACCGGGACAATCTAGAAATGTAAAATGAAGGCTGCCGTGTTCAACACTGGCAGCCGTTATCTCTGTACTCATTTGTCTTCCCCGGGCTTCTGCTGATGCATCCCCCACGGTGTTTCCATTTTTGACCGAGCCCCTACGGGAAACTGCTCCTGAAACATAGAGCAAACTTTCTAAGAGCGTGGTTTTGCCACTTGAATAAGGGCCAACAATTGCAACATTACGGAAGCCGATCATGTTTGCCTCCTGGCAGGACTGAGTGGATTTTTTAAAGAACCCATCCTTGATGGGAAACCAAAAATGGGCCAAGACTCGTCTGCTAAAGCATGAACACTAAACCCATCACCATTAAAATGAATTTCGACACTAGTCTCAGTGTTTAGTAGACTGAGAGTCTTATTCTCGATCTAACCTCAGGGATAGCCTAATGTCTTAACCTTGCGATTACTCTTAACGCAGGGGTAAACGCACGTAAAGGATATCTACGTTTTGTAAAGAAGGAGCGCAGCGATTCGTGCGGATTCAGTCGGTTTTGATTACGAGTTTACCCTGGCTTTGAGCCTAGGAACATTCACCCCGTTTGGTGCTAGCGCCCAAACACTGCCTTCAACGCCGACGAACGAGCTTCGACTCTTTGATTTGTTCAAGCAAGGGAAGGCTTTAATTGATGCGG
Organism: Acaryochloridaceae cyanobacterium RU_4_10; assembly: GCA_012032135.1. Taxonomy (GTDB): domain Bacteria; phylum Cyanobacteriota; class Cyanobacteriia; order Thermosynechococcales; family Thermosynechococcaceae; genus JAAURS01. The sequence continues at coordinate 16,584 of JAAURS010000003.1, forward strand.
GCAAGTATGACCAGGCCGTAGAAATCTATCGGCAGGCGCTATCTTTTGATGGGAAAAATGCGCGGATTTTTTCAGCGGTGGGATATATCCGCACGCAACAAGGCGCTTATCCAGATGCGATCGCAGCCTACAGACAGGCGATTGCGATCGACCCGCGCGATGCCAATTTTTACTATGCGGTGGCTTTTTGTTACGCCAATATGAATGACTATGGCAATGCGATTCGGCATTACGAACAAGCCATTCAGTTGGATCCCAAATTGCTTCAAGCGTATGAAGGATTGGCGGTTATTAATAGTCGTCAGAGAAATTTTCCAGCGGCGTTGGCCCTGTACCAAAAAATTGTATCCATCGATCCGAAGAATGCGAATGCCTATCGTTCCCTTGGAATTCTGGCCCTCCAGCAACAGCGGGTACCTGAGGCGATCGCCGCGCTCCAACAGGCGGCTCAGTTTGCGCCCAAGAGTGGGGATGTGCAAATTGGGTTGGCCTATGCCCATATCGCCCAAGGGAATGCTCCTGCTGCGGTGGCTGCGGCCAATGAAGCGCTTCGGTTAGAGCCGCGTAATGCCAAGGTTAATGTCAAGGCTGGCAATATTTTGCTTTCCCAGGGCAGTGCGGAGGCAGCAATGGCAGCGTATCGTAAGGCAACCAATGTAGATAGTAAACTGCCCGATGGGTACATTGGCGTAGGGGATGTAATGCGGAGCAAGGGCGATTCGATTGGGGCGATCGTGGCGTACCGCGAGGCCCTTCAGCGACAGCCACAAAGTGCTGAAGCGCACTATAAGTTAGGTTTAGCGCTTCAGGATCGGAACCGCAAGGATGAGGCGATCGCGGAATTCAGAACGGCACGACAAATTTATCAAAGCCAAGGACAATCTGAGGCTGTTAACCGGGTTAATTCTGCACTGCGGCAGTTAGGCCAGTAGTGTGTTTTGCACTGAGCGATCGCCCCCTTTCAAACACAAACCCCTTTCTGCACTATCAACTGACGCACCCATTGCAACCAACCTTCAAATCCTTCGAGCGTTTTTGTAGAAACTGCAAAAATGGGAACCTGAGGATTTACTTGACGTACATTGGCTTTAATTCGCTCTAGGTCGATTTCTAAGTAAGGGGTTAAGTCTGTCTTCGTAATGATTAAGCAGTCCGCCTCTCGAAACATGATGGGGTATTTGAGCGGTTTATCTTCCCCTTCAGTTACACTGAGCAACGCAACCTTGGCATGTTCGCCCACTTCAAATTCAGCGGGGCAGACCAAGTTCCCCACATTTTCAACCCAGACCAAGTCCAATGATGCTGGATCGTGCTCGTGAGATAGGCTGTGAATGCCACCAGCAACCATTTTGGAGTCTAAATGGCAGGCTCTTCCTGTATTAATGGCAATGACGGGAACTCCGTACTGACGCAACCGTTCGGCATCTAACTCCGTGGTCATGTCGCCTTCAATGACGGCCATTTTGCATTCAGGATTGAGGGCTTGGAGGGTCCGTTCGAGTAATTGGGTTTTACCCGCACCAGGGCTGCTCATCAAATTCACGCAGACAATCCCCCATTCCTCAAAATGGGCTCGGTTATGGTCTGCTCCATCTTGATTGGCATGAAGCAAATTGATTTCTAGGGCTGCGTCAAAGGTTTGGTGCATAGGTCAGGTCTCTATCCTCTAGTTGTGGACGATCGGGGCAATATCACAGAGTTTCCTGGATTTGTGGTTGGCCTAATAACGCATATTCAAGACGGTTGATTTTTAATTCCCGTCCCGAGCGAATATCTTCCATTGGAGATTGACAGTCTGGACAAGCGTATTGCACGCCAATATCGGGTTTGTACTCTTTCTGGCAGGGATGACAAAACGCGATCAGCGGGGTTTCGCGAATGACGAGTTCTGCACCAGCCAGAAAAGTATTTTGGGTTTGTACCGTAAAGGCAAATTGCAAACTGGCTGGTTCGACACAGGTAAAGTTCCCGACCGTTAAGTGAACCTTTGAAATAGTCGGAGGCTCAGGCTGCGATTCCCACCAATCTTGGAGGGTGAGAATCAGCGCTCTGGTCATGTCAGTTTCATGCATTGTGAGGAGTCTGGCGTTGAGACTGCATCTTTACTAAGCCCAAGCTCGATCCACTTGCATATTGGCAACGGGATGGATATAGCTAGGTTTCGCTTGTCGGGGTAACTGGCCTGACAATACGAGATGGGCCAATGCATCGCAAATGACGCGGGTGGCCATTAGGGAGGTCATATCGCTCACATCATAGGGGGGGGATACTTCAACAATTTCCAGTCCGCAAACCGGAGCGCGCTGAATAATTTTGCCTAGGAGCGCAAGGGCCTCGCGGGGCAATAAGCCGCCGGGTTCAGGCCAGCCCGTTCCAGGGACAAATCCCGCATCAATGCAATCAATATCAAAACTGATATAAACGCAATCCGTACCGTCCAGCGCTCGTTCGAGGGCAAAGTCAACGGCGGCATCAATGCCCATTTCAGTAATGTCGGTTACCGTCAAAATATTAGTGGCCCGTTCTCTACAAACCTTGACGCCTTGACGGGGGACTTGCCAACCCCCTATACCGAGCTGGACCAAATTTTTGGCGGGTGCGTTGGCCATATTGGTGGCATGAAACCAAGGGCAAGTGTGCATCCGTTCGTCCAAGTCGGTTTCTTGAGTATCCACGTGACGATCGAAGTGGATGATGCCCATTTTTTTGTCCCCCAAGTGACGGCACACACCGCGAACCGTCGGGAAACCAATGGAATGATCGCCACCTAGAATGATGGGAAAGGCTCCAGAACTAAAAATATGAGCGACGCCCTTAGAAATTTGGTCGAAGGACTTTTCATTATTGGCAGGAATAGTAAAAATATCGCCCACATCGCACAGCGTAATTTGCTCCCGTAAGTCAACCCCAAGCTCAAAGTTATAGGGGGTATACAAAGCTGAAATCCGACGGATCCCTTGCGGCCCAAACCGAGTGCCGGGACGATAGGTGGTCCCCGAATCATGGGGCACTCCTACGATCGCAACATCATATTCGCCCACTTTCCGCACATCTTCAACGTAGGGGGCCTTCATAAAGGTGTTGATGCCTGCATAGTGAGGCAGTTCCCCCCGAGAGAACGTGGGAATAGTGCGATCACGGATGCTGTCCGCTGCTTCAAGCCCAAATTCAAGTCCTTGAGAGACCTCTTGCTGCCATCCGGTTAGAGGCAATTGTGCCTCTTTGGCCAGAGCGCGATTGGCTTCTGTATCGGGAGCATTGGATTGAGGCGATTGAAAATCGGGAAGATCCGTCATGACTTAGTACCTTTGGACAACATACATTTTTCCAACACAAGATAGGCACAGAAAAGAGGGTTAGGGTCAGACCAAACACAAAAGCAGCCCTGCCAACTACCCAGCATCATTATCTCCCACACCCGATCAACTGACGAAAACACTTTGACAACCGCCATTGATGGTTTGAGACCCATCTGGCATCGATTGGGTTTAGGGACGCAGATTTTTGTAACATTGAGTACATTTTGTTGTCAACTCCATTGTTAAGTTACTAAAAATTGGAATTAACCTTGACAACAAAAAAATAAAAGTATACCCCTAGCCATCTCTTTCAACACATGTTAGAACGGCTATGTCGAGGTTAATAAGATTTTTTAACAACCATCACTTCTAGGGCTTTAGTTTAATTAAATCTCAACTGCGTTTTGGTCCCAGAAAAGCAGGCTGCGTTCTAAAGATCAACCTCCAAAATTCACTGGTTAAGAGGCTGGAGAAGAGCCCAGGAGAAGCCTCAGCTTGTTAGAGCTGTTTCTTACCCTAGTTTTTTATCCAGAGTGGGGGTTAGATAACATTAGATACAAAACATCTCTCTTTTTTCTTTCAATACCCCCAAAGGATATTTCATGAAGGCGCGATCGCTTCTAGGCTGTAGTTTAATTTTTCTTTTGACAAGCACGTTGGCCGTTAGTTGCAGCAATCCGGCCAGCAACCTCAAAACTAGTACGGGAGATTCCACAGCTTCCCCCGCTGCCGGACAGGTCCGCCTGGGATTTAGTGCGTGGCCGGGCTGGTTTCCTTGGCAAGTGGCCCAAGAAGGTGGCGTATTTCAGAAAGCAAATCTTCCCGTAGACCTGAAATGGTTTGATGGCTACACAGAATCCATTAGTGCTTTGACCAGCGGACAAATTGACGCCAATAGTCAAACTTTAGGAGATACGCTGAGTTCCGCAACAGGCGGAGCGGATGCTGTCATTGTATTGGTGAACGATAACTCGACCGGTAACGATAAAGTCATCGTCCGAGAAGGGATTAATTCGATCGCAGACCTTAAGGGCAAGAAAGTAGCTGCCGAAGAAGGCACCGTCGATCACTTTTTGTTGCTACAAGGACTTAAAAAAGCAGGATTATCTCCCAAAGATATTAAGTTTGTACCCTTAGAAACGGGGAAAGCCGCTACTGCCTTTGTGGGTGGACAGGTGGATGCCGTTGCGGTGTTTGCACCCTTTACCACTCAAGCCTTAAAACTAAAGGGCAGCAAGGAACTCTTTAGCTCCAAAGCCTTTCCAGGCTCAATTTCTGACCACTTGGTGTTTAACCGAAAATTTGTAGACGCCAACCCTGAAAAAGTTCAGGCAATGGTGGACTCCTGGTTTGCAACGCTGGACTACATTAAGGCTAATCCAGATAAAGCCAATGAAATAATGGCCAAACGAGCTGGCGTGAGTGTTGAGGAATACAAGCAGTACGCCGATGGGACAAAAATCTTCACCGTTAACGAAAACCTCAAAGCTTTCCAACCCGGAAATAACATGACGTCCTTACCCTTTGCAGCCAAAGAGATGGGCAAGTTTTTGGTTGAGGCTGGCTTGACTAAAACTGCTCCAGATGCCAGTAAATTGTTCGACGATCGCTTTGTGAAGGCGTATGCCCAGAAAGCAAAGAAATCCTAAACGGATCGATCTCTGACACCATACATCGGGAGACCGTAGCGGCATGAAGCAAGAAGATCCTGGCTCTATCCGATCGCATCTTCAATCTAAGACCTTACGCCCTACGGTCTTTTGGCGTGTTGCGGAAGACATTCCGCCGCGACTCCGTACAGTTTTTAACGTTACCTCCATTGCACTTCCTCTATTTTTGTGGTGGTTAGCCACCACCTTTGGGCAGTTCGATCCAAAATTTTTGCCTTCGCCCGCTCAAGTCCTGACGGCTTTTGGTCAACTATTGCAATCCGGTGCATTGTTGAAAGATACTGTGGCGAGTGTTTGGCGAGTGGGTGTCGGTTTTCTAGGGGCAACGTTGTTGTCCATCCCGATCGGGGTTTATGGATGCAGTTTTGCAAGTATTCGCGCGTTGCTAGAGCCACTCTTTGGTTTTATCCGTTACATGCCTGCTCCAGCCTTCATTCCGTTACTCATTTTGTACCTTGGAATTGAGGAAGAACCTAAAATTCTCCTCATTGTGATTGGAGTATTTTTCTTCAATGTCTTGATGGCAATGGATACGGTAAAGTTTGTCCCTAAAGACTTGATTGAATCTACCTTCATGTTAGGTGGCAATCGTCTCGCAACGCTACTGCAAGTCATTTTTCCCTATGTTTTACCGGGTCTGATTGATGCCTGCCGCATTAACCTTGCTGCTGCATGGCAGTTGGTCATTGTGGCTGAGTTGATTGCAGCAACGGAGGGTTTGGGACGCCATATTAGTGTCGCGGGTCGTTTTTTACGCACGGATGAAATTTTTGTCTACCTCATTATCATTGGTGTCATTGGAATGACGCTCGATCTCTCATTGCAATATCTCATGCGCGTCTCCTGTCGCTGGGCCGATCAAAAGCGCTAGCAGAGCGATTTCGCATTCAATTATTTTTTAACCTATTTTTTCAGAGGTCTCTCCCCATGTATTTACAAATGGTTGGTCTTAATAAGCATTTTGAGACCAAAAATGGTCCTTTGGTCGTCCTGAAGGACATCGATATGAATATCAAGCAAGGCGAATTTATTTGTGCCGTAGGTGCATCGGGTTCGGGTAAATCAACGTTGTTGCGCCAAATTGCGGGATTGGATGCGCCCACTGCTGGAGAGGTCAGAATAGATGGTCAAACCGTTACAGGACCGGGACCCGATCGCGGAATGGTGTTTCAGCATTACACGCTCTATCCCTGGATGTCCGTGCAGAAAAATACTGAATTTGGTCTCAAGTTACAAGGTGTCCCTAAGAAGATTCGGCGGGAGCAGGCAAACTATTACTTAAATGTGGTGGGCCTAACTCCCTTTGCTAAGGCGCTACCCAAACAACTTTCAGGGGGAATGAAACAACGAGTTGCGATCGCTCGTGCTTTAGCTTCGGAGCCCAAGGTGTTGTTGATGGACGAACCCTTTGGCTCCTTGGATGTTCATACCAAAGAAGCCATGCATGAATTTATGTTGGAGCTATGGCAGCGGACTCAGATCACCGTTTTTATGATTACCCATGATGTGGAAGAAGCTGTATTTTTGGCCAATCGGATCTATGCCTTGGGGTCTCGTCCGGGGACCGTCAGAAAAGAAATGGCGATCGACCTGCCCAACCGCAGCACTGCGGTTAAACGCCATTCCAGATTCCACGACTACCGCGACGAACTGATGGATCTGATGCGCCAACACGGTCGGGAAGCCCTCGCCGTTTAGCGAATATTCACACTTTGGATTGCAAACATTCGAGATGGGCAAGTTTCCCTTCAAACCGAAAAGGCGCAAAACTTTGAACCCAATTTTGGGCAAAGGTGGATATTGAAAGAGAATTTGTGTGAGCATCGTAGACAAACGTACAAGGGGACCTAGGTCAATCAACGCTCATGTCCGATGCAACATTCTCTCCCACTGAACCCCAACAACGGCGATCTCCCCGTGCCAGTGATTGGCGTCTATTTCTCCGCATTGTGCCCTATGCCAAGCCCTATGCACCCATTCTGTGGCTGTCCGCAGTGTTGCTGATTCCGTTGTCTGTTTGCAGCGCTGTCCAACCCATCTTAATTGGACAGGCCATTTCCTTACTCCGCAACGAACCCACCACCTACAACTTTTTGCGATCCGCTGGGTTGACAACAGGCATCCTCTGGCTGAGCGGACTCCTGCTTGTCACTTTGGTCGTTCGGTTTGGCCTTCAGTCTTGGCAGGGCTACATGGTTTCTAAGGTGGGGCAAGAAATTACCGCAGATATCCGCAATGACCTGTTCCATCATGTCTTGTCCCTGGCAACCAATTTTTCGATCGCACCCCTGTCGGTCGTTTGATTACTCGTTTGACTAGTGACGTTGAAGCCTTGGGTGATGTTTTTGCGCTGGGGTCTGTGGGCATTATTAGCGACCTGTTTTCGATCTTGGTGATTGTGGTGACCATGTTCACCATTCAATGGGATCTGGCGCTCTTGCTACTGATGTTGTTGGTTCCCATTACAGCGTTGATTTTGTACTTTCAATACGAATACCGAAAAGCAAACTACAAAGCCCGCGATGAGCTGTCAGGGCTCAACTCAATGCTTCAAGAAAACTTGACAGGCATTGGCGTAGTACAGCTTTTCGGCGCGAAAAATTTAATAGCCAGATGTTTCGCGAGAACAATCAGCACTATGTCCGACAGGTTGACCGCACTATTTTCTTTGATTCGGCGGTGTCTGCAACCTTGGAATGGATTGGGTTCATTGCGATCGCAGGGGTGCTTTGGTTGGGTGGGACGCGGATCCTTAACCAAAGTCTGACGTTTGGAACGCTGTCCACCTTTATTTTATTTGCCCAACGGTTATTTTTCCCGCTCCAGCAATTGGCTGAAAAGTTTACCTCCATTCAGTCTGGGTTTACCGCAGTAGAACGAATTAACGATCTATTGAGCCAACCCTTAGATATTCGCGATGCTAAAGTACCGCAATCGCTCCCACAATCTAATGATTCCCGTACGTTGGGAGAAGTGTCGTTTAAGGATGTTTGGTTTGCTTACAAGGGGGATGATTATGTTCTGAAAGGGTTAGATTTTACGATTCGTCCGGGAGAGAAAGTTGCGATCGTGGGTCCGACGGGCGCGGGTAAAAGCTCTATCATTCGGTTGCTTTGTCGCCTCTATGAGACTACTCGCGGTAGCATTACGGTGGATGGCGTGGATGTGAAAGATGTCTCTCAAAATGAGTTGCGTCGGTACGTTGGTGTGATTTTGCAAGATGGTTTTTTATTTGCAGGCGATGTAAAAAGTAATATTGCCCTTGGCGAAAGCTACGACCTAGCGCAAATTCAGACTGCTGCGGAGCAAATGAATGTATCCGCGTTTATTGAAGATCTGCCTCAGGGGTACGATACCCTTCTGCGAGAACGGGGCACGAACCTATCCGCCGGACAAAAACAACTTCTAGCCTTTGCGCGATCGGCGATTCGCAACCCGCGTATTTTGGTTTTGGATGAGGCGACGGCCAATTTAGATGTGGGGACCGAAGTGTTAATTCAAGACGCTTTAGAGCGCTTGTTGGTGAACCGAACTGCCATTATCATTGCCCATCGACTTTCGACGATTCGCTATGTGGATCGGATTTTAGTCTTGCGCCAAGGTGAATTAGCAGAGTCCGGTTCCCACGAGGAATTAATGGATCTTAATGGGGTTTACGCAAACCTTTACCGTTTGCAGATGATGGGGCAAGCGCTGTAGGCTATATGGAAGTTTCACTCCATGCATCTTTCCCACCAAGGTTTCTCCATGCTTGGAAATCGTCGAATGACTTCTGCCATTAATTCACTCACGACAGTATCAAGCGGGAGATCTCCATTAACAATCATTGCATTTTCTTCTGGAGGAATAGGTTCAAATGCAGCCATTTGACTATTAAGCATTTCGGCCCTCATATAGTGTTTTGGTCTTGCTTCAAGTCTTTGCTTCAGCACTGATATGGGCACATCTAGCCACACTAATTGAACTCGTCCCAGAGAGGTGAGTTGCTTCCGGTAGGAGGCTTTTAGGGCAGAGCAAGTCATCACAGTCTCTCGGTTTTTACCTATAGCTTGTCGAATATCATTCTCTAGCTCCAATAGCCAAGGGAGACGATCTTCCGCTGCCAGAGGTTGCCGTGAATTCATTTTTTTAACATTCGAGAGTGGGTGTCGGCGATCGCCTTCTAGAAAATCACATTCTAGTTCCTTAGCGAAAAGTCTTCCAACAGAGGTCTTTCCAGAACCAGATACACCAATCACGACCCACACAATGGGGCAGTTATTCATTGTCTTTACTCCCAATTTTTTAATCAAAATAATGCAGATGGATTAATCCAATTAAATTATCCATACTGTTCTACTAATGTCGCTGCTTTGTTGAAAGACTTCAACAAGTGCTACTACTACATGTTTGCAACTTAAAATGAAAAAGTTAATCAGTTAAGAGCAAGACTTTTAGGACAGAGATTTAAACCCTGCCCTAAAAACCATCTGCATCAGAAGGCATGGGCTTCAAACCCAACTATTAGTAAGCTTAGAAAGATATCAAGACTAATGCTGCTCGATATGTCCACCAAATTTTAAGCGCATAGCACTTAGAATTTTACCTGCGAATTCATCCTCGCCGCGCGAACTAAACCTCTGATAGAGGGCAGCACTTAGCACAGGTGCGGGAGTCCCTTGCTCGATCGCCGCAGCAATCGTCCAGCGTCCCTCGCCTGAGTCAGAGATGCGACCCGAAAAACCTTCTAGGTTTGGCTGTTCCAGTAGTGCGATCGCGGTTAAATCCAGCAGCCAAGAAGCAACCACGCTGCCCCGTCGCCAGACTTCAGCTATTGCTGGAAGATCGAAATCATACTGATAGTGTTCGGGGTCCCGCAGAGGTGAGGTTTCTGCGTTTGCATTCTGGCTCTGCTTGCCTATATTCGCATGATGCAGAATATTCATCCCTTCAGCATAGGCGGCCATTAATCCATACTCAATGCCGTTGTGCACCATCTTGGTGAAATGGCCAGAACCGTTGGCACCGCAGTGTAAATAGCCTTCTTCAGCAGTGCTATTTATCTTGTCTCGTCCGGGGGTGCGGGAGATATTGCCCCGTCCAGGAGCCAGCGTTTTGAACAGAGGATCGAGGTATGTCACGACTTCTGTCTCCCCACCAATCATCAGACAATAACCGCGCTCCAACCCCCAGACTCCGCCGCTAGTTCCGACATCAACGTAGTGAATTCCTTTTATGGCTAATTCTTTTGCCCGTCGAATATCGTCGATATAATGAGAGTTCCCTCCATCTATGATGATATCTCCAGGTTTCAAAAGTTCGGTCAGTTGTTCGATCGCTTGTTCTGTAGGTTCTCCAGCAGGTAACATGAGCCAGATAACACAAGGGTTTGTGAGTTTGTTAACTAGTTCGGCTAGATTGGAAGCTGCGATCGCTCCTTCTGCTGCTAGCTCTTGCACTTTTTCTGGAGAGCGATTGAATACGACACACTCATGTTCGTCGTGTCGGATCGAACGCCGTACGATGTTGGCTCCCATCCGTCCTAAACCGATGACTCCAAGTCTCATGATTTTCTCCTTAATTCAATAGAATCATTTATGCTATTCCATTACTTCTGCATCAAAATAAGCTCATGAGGAACTTTTGTTTAAAAATTTCAATAGGTGAGTCCAAAGTCTGCATGTCACTTAGACTGGTAGAGTCTAAGTGACAGAATTTACGATTGCCTTATCTACAAATTACCTATCTTTATCTCAAATGAATCAGGAAGAATTTGACAACATCTTGAATACCTTGCCTCCCGATAGAAAAGAGGTTTTGCAGTTATTATTGCAAGGAGACAAAAACTCAGATATTGCTAAAAAGAGAGGTGTGACAACAGGAACTATTGGGACTCATACTTCCTTAGCTTATAGGGCATTTAGATGTACGAGGAGGGCAATTCATGACTCTCCTAGAGATAAATTAATTACTTTGTTTTGCAACTTCAAAAGAGATTGGGTTGCTCCTCATCTTCGGAAGAATCTTGATTGTCCCAAATTAGATGAATACATTGACATAAAAAATACTACTTCCAATAAATTCATCAAAGATGGGACCGAGTGTTTCAATCATCAAAATATAAAGAAGCGATCGACTGCTTCAAAGAAGCGATCGAAGCCGATCCTACCGATCCGATTGCACAAATTTTTCTCAATAATGCTCGCGCTTACCTGCGGGGCTGTGACTGCTTGCTAGATAGACCTTTGAAGGTTGTGGTGGTTGTCTCCTATTCTCAGAATGTTTTCCACATAGATGCCACTCAAAATGTATTGAAAGGTGTGGCCGATGCTCAAGATAAATTTTATGAGGGCAATCGTAAAAGTGGACGCTTGCTAGAGATAATTGTCGCCGACGATCGCAACCAACCAGAAGTTTCTAAAAAATTGGCTGAAATTTTCTCTAATGATGAAACTATTTTGGGAATCATTGGGCATCACTCCTCTGAAGGAACCCAAGCAGCATTGTCAATTTACGAACAAAAACAACTTGCATTAATTTCCCCAAGCAGCACGAGTAGTAGATTGATAAGTAGAATCTTCTTCCGTACTGTTGGTTCTACAGAAGTAGTGGCCAATGTATATGCACGTTTTATTACGGAGAGTTTGAAATTAAATGAGATCGTCATTGTTTACCATGAAAAGAATGAATATAGCCAAACACTCAAGGATGATTTTGAAACCGCTTTTCATTTGCGAGGCGGGAAAATCATTCATTCAATCTCTCATATAAACGATCTTTATCTAGATAGCAACGGATTAATAGAAGAGATTCGGAGAAGGACCAAATCTAAAGCTGTACTAGTGATGTCTAGTATTGAAACCAATTCAGTAGCCCTAGCTCTTGCTAGGGCAAATTCTAAACTCAATCCTCAAAGGCTGCAATTGTTGTTTTCTACATCATTGCCTGAAATGCCAACGGTAGAAATAGGAAAGGAAGCTGTCGAGGAAGTAGTTTTCATTAGTCCTTGTCTTACAGAAAATTCTGATTATACCGAGCAAGCTAGACAAAGATGGAAACAACAAAAACTAAACTGGCGCGTTGTTACTAGTCATGATGCTACTCAAGCCTTAATAGAAGCAATAAGATTCTCCAAGCAGCCGACGCGAAGGAAGGTCTTAACACATTTGGAGGAACTCGCTCAAACTTCGAGATTTGGACTGAATTGGTCAGCTTTAGATTGTCATTCTAGTCCTCAGAGAGGATATTGTATCGTTCAAATTTGCAACCATAGGTTTGAAGAAATCCCCATTCCAGACGGATGAATTATCAAGATAAGCTGACTAGAAGTTCAAGGCTAAAAGGCGATCGCAGTTGTAAAAGTATTGGCATTCATTATTCTTGAAGAGGCTCGATGCATTGAACATCGTCCACCTTCACCCTATTCACTCTCGTACTGACTGGAAAAGCCTGCATTTGTTCATCTGGAAAGGGTTGTAGTAAGCCTGAAAGTTCGCGAGGTAGTTGAATGCTTGGGTCTAACCATCGTTCGCAATCATCAGGTTGCAGTATCACGGGCATTCGATCGTGAATGGTTTGCAACAAGGCATTTGCAGAAGTTGTCAGAATTGTGAAGGTTTCTAGATCGTTCCAGGTTTCCCACAATCCTGCGAAGGCAAACAGACCGCCTCCTATCATTGAAAAATAGAAAGGCTGTTTTGACCCATGCTGAACTTTTTGCCATTCGTAAAACCCATCGGCGGGTATGAGGCAACGGCGATACTTATAAGCGCTCCGAAACGAAGCCTTTTCTGCAACCGTCTCAGCACGAGCGTTGATAAAAGAAAACTTTGACGGATCTTTTGCCCAAGCAGGAATTAACCCCCAAACCATGAGCCTGAATTCCCGTTCGCCCGAATCTCTGTCTTGCACGATCGCCCCCACAGGCTGTGAAGGGGCAATATTGTAACGAGGTGGAAAACTTGGCACCGCACTCAGACCGAAGGCTTTGGCAACACTGTCAGGCGATTGAGTAAGCGTAAAACGTCCGCACATGATTATTTAAAACAGGTTTTGTATGACATCTGCGATTGACTTAAACTATCTACAGTTTAGCGTCAGATTTCAGCTAATGTTGGGGTGTTTAATGGGGACAGGTTCGTTGGCTTGGCATCATTTTACGAAAGTGACAAATTTTCGCAGAAACCGTCTGTTTGGTTCGGTTCCTCTCACTGTCAGCCCTTCATTGTATTTCGCTACCTTAATATTACTGACGCAAAACTCTCCCAGATAGGAGACCTCTATGAACGACTCAACCGCTCAAACCCTAGGTTCTTTTAATAGTCCGTTTAGTACAAACCCTTTGGCACAGTACATTCAATCTCTTCCCCAAGAAGCGATTGCACAAATGCATCAGCCTGAAATAGATGCGGCCAAACTTATGGAAGGCAACATAATTGGATTACTAGGCGCGTTGCCAAGCCAGCATTTCGATGTAACAATCGCCACCAGTCGGGAAAGCTTGGGACAACTCCTTGCATCTGCAATGGTATATGGATATTTCCTGCATACTGCAGAACAACGGATGGCTTTAGAAAATGCATTTCCAGAGTCAACACCGTGAGGCTACGCAGACTTTGGTTGTTAAAGAATTCTCTTTTAACCCCAAGTTGTAGGATGTCACGGGGAAGAAGTAGTACAGCTAAGCGTTGTTAGCAAGGGTATCATTTTCTAACAATGCCTCAGCACTGTACTACTGTTTTAGTTTGCGATGGAATGATTGGCAAAATAGGTCGTCCATCCTGAAACAAAATGAGCTGGTTGGGGGCGATCGCAGTCCACACTTCGTTATCCGTCAAAGGCAACGTTGCAATCACCGCTACTCGATCTTGCGGTGTTGTCAAACCCTGAAAATCAACCGTCACATCTTCATCAACCAAGTGAGCCTCAGCAAAAGGCGCTTGACGTACAATATAGTGCAGGTTGGTGCTGCAATGGGCAAAAAGATGAACTCCATCTGAAAGTAAGTAGTTGAATACCCCGTGAGCAGAAATTTGAGCAGTTATCTTCTGTAGGACTTCATAAAGCTGTTCCGCAGTGGGCATCCCATCAGGAAAAGCCGCGCGTAACGTTTCCAGGATGATGCAAAAAGCGCGTTCGCTGTCTGTATTGCCGACAGGTTTGTAGAGTCCTTCAATGGGGCCAGCAAAATCCTTGAGATCGCCATTGTGGGCAAACACCCAATAGCGCCCCCACAGTTCCCGCCGAAACGGATGGCAGTTTTCTAAAGAAATCTCCCCTTGGGTTGCTTTACGGATATGGGCGATTACATGCTTGGAGTGGATGGGATACTGCTTCACCAGTGCCGCCACAGGTGACGTGACCGAAGACTTTTCATCAATATAGAGCCGGCATCCCAGCCCTTCAAAAAAAGCAATGCCCCAACCATCCTGATGGTCGTCTGTTTGGCCGCCCCTGGCACAAAAGCCCGTAAATGAGAAACAGATATCAGTGGGGACGTTGCAATTCATGCCTAAAAGTTGGCACATGGTTTTTCAGATGAGTCTAATTCTTCACTCTCCGTAATCTAGCCTATGTCCTAAGCTTTCATCCGTCCGCGTGCTTTGAACCACGTTGAAAACAAAACCAACGCCCCCGTCAACCCCAATGCGCCCAATAAAGGCCAAAGATTGCCCGTAGATAACGCCTTAAAACTAGAACTGCCAATTAATACAAACGGCAACACGCTAGGAACCGTACCCAACGTTGTCCCTATCAAATAGTCGCGAAACCGAATGGAGGTGAGGCCAGCGGCGAAGTTTACGATGCCATAGGGCATAACGGGAATCAACCGAATGGCAAACATATAAAACAATCCACCCCGATGAATTTCTGCATCCATGTCTTGCCATCGCCCAGCCAGTCGCTTTTCCATCACAGGACGTCCGATGGTGCGGGAGAAGAGAAATGCGATCGCAGCGGCCACAACAGCTCCCACACTGGTCCAGACAATCCCCAACCAAGGCCCAAACAGCAGTCCACCGGAGATATTCAGGGGTGTTGAGGGTAATAGGGCAAGGGTTCCAAATGCATACAGCGTGACATAGCAAAGCGGTCCCCAAAATCCAGCCTGTCGAATCAAGGTTTGAAGTTGTTCTGGTTTGTAACCGCCTAAGGCATGAATGCCCAGCCATGTGATGAGCAGACAGGCAACGGCAAGAAGTATCCAGATGATGTGTTGTTTAGACAGCGGGAAGCGTTTCATTATGGGAAAGCTTGAGCGGGCGGATTCAGGCACTCATAGTTTACTAGTAAAGCCAAAAAGTGACACAGAATAACAAAAATGTCATGACATTGTCGGGCATTTGTGTTAGGGTGAATTTACAAAGAAAGTAAAGCTATGGCGACAACTCAAACTCGTTCCGAAAAACTGGATTTGCGACTGACGCCTGCCGCTAAGCAAAAGCTCTACCGTGCTGCTGCTGCTGCCCACCGTTCTGTCAGCGACTTTGTGCTCGAAAGTGCTTTGGCGCGAGCAGATGAAACACTGGCGGATCGGCAACATTTTGGGCTGGATGCCGAACAATGGGCTGCTTTCATGGACGCGCTCGATGCACCGCCCCGTCGTCACGAGCGCATGGAACGTCTGCTGAACGAGCCGAGCATCTTTGATCGACAGACTTCGACATGACGGTTCTCAGCATTGAGAAGCTGGATCGTCGTCATGCGGTAGAGCAATTCGACTGCGGTGAGGAATCTCTCAATCGTTTTTTGATCCAGTTTGCGTATTCCAATCAGCAGGCTAATGCTTCAAAGACCTATGTGGGTCTGGCAGATAACGACATCATTGGGTTCTATACGCTCGTGGTGGGCGAGGTGTCCTATGATGACGCGCCAGCCCCTTTTTCAATCGCTCTGGCGCGTCATCCGGTGCCACTGATGTTGTTGGCGCGGTTGGCGGTTAGCCGGACGTGGCAAGGTAAGGGAGTCGGAGCGGGTTTACTGAAGGACGCAATGCAGCGCACGTTACAGGCTGCTGATATTGTTAGCATTCGCGCTATAACCACCCATGCAAAAAACGACACTGTCCGCGCTTTCTACGAACATTTTGGATTTATCCAATCTCCGACCGACCCGCTTCATCTCTTTGTCTTAACCAAAGACCTGCGACGGATGACGACAGGTTAAGTCTGACCTACTACTGCTGCTCTGAACATCGGAGTTGCGATCGGATCGTCCATCGTTTTGTCGAAAGTCTACCCCCACCTATAGGTCTATAACCCTTGACCAGGCTAAGATCTCATAGCAAAGACTCTACAAAAAAGGGTGTATTCACTCTGGTCGATGACAAGCTTCTTGGCAAAACGTGAGAAAGTATCTAGCCTTGTCAAGCATAGCACTAAGTGCTATGCTTGGATGAAGAGATTATGGTATGAAAATACACAAAACACGATGGTTCGTCCGTTGGGCGCGGAAACAGGGACTTAATGATCTTAGTCTTTGCGACGCCGTACGCGAGATGAAGGAGGGGCTTTACGAAGCCGATCTAGGGAGCGGTCTGATCAAAAAGCGGATTGCCCGCCCTGGACAAGGAAAACGAGGCAGCTTCCGCACACTGATCGCAACCAACAGAGGAAACCGCTGGATTTTCGTCTACGGCTTCTCGAAAAACGAGCGTAGTAACCTTGATAAGGATGAAGCAGAAGCGTTGAAAAAGTTGGCTTCAGCGCTTCTGTCTCTTACTTCAGAGGCGATGGAGAAGGCTAAAAGTGCTGGTGAATTGATAGAGGTAAATTGCGATGCGGAAGACTAAATCACCGATTCTTGAAGCTGTGCACGAAACAGCCTCAGGACTGCATAAGGCTGGCGTAATGGATCGAGTCACAATGCGCGAGTTCGACCAGATATGTTTGCTTCCAGTTGAGCCGCTAGAGCCTGAGCAAATTAAGCAAATCCGCGAAGCCTCAAATGTTAGCCAAGCCGTTTTTGCGGCTGTGTTAAATACAAGCGTATCAACGGTTCAGAAGTGGGAAATTGGTCAGAAGCGTCCCGCAGGTACCGCTCTTAAACTCCTTCACCTCGTTCAGAAACAAGGTCTGGAAAGTATGCTGTGAGGACTCTGAGTGCGAAGCGAAGATCGCCAATCGTTTTGTCGAGAGTTTGCCTATACCCACAGGGCGAACAGCCTTGCACTACCGTACTCCATCCCCCACCGACTCAACAAAATGGTTCATTTTGTCAAAGGTTTTGTAGTAGCGCATTTAAAATGCTATCAGGGTGCTATGAGCTGTATTCCGCTAGGAAATAAATATTGCTGATCTAGCGGATGCTCTATAGCATCCTATAAACGATAAAAATTGATAACCAAGCCTGCCAAAAAGTCGCATATTAAAGAACGATCTATAATTTTGTAGTATGCTGATTTACGATTAAATATATAAAAATATGACATCTAAAGATGCACCTGAGTTTGAAATTTCATCTGTTGGTGAACTTATAGATCTCGTTGAGCAGACAGGCGAAATAATTGATTACGTTTATCGTGGACAAAGCAGTAAATATGAATTCTTAACAACCTCGCTTGAGCGATACGCTTTGACCGATAGAGAAGTTGAAGATCTTGAACAGCTCAATCCAGGTACCAGCTTTCAGGATCCCATTAGTCGTAGGGGATTTCTATGTAATGCAGAAGGACGTCTATTAAAAACTTATAAAGAGCGAGCACACAATCACCTAGGAAATCTTCCCAGTCCAAAAGATCATCTTGGATGGCTAGCATTGATGCAACATCATGGTGCACCAACAAGATTACTTGATGTCACCCGTTCAATATTCGTAGCACTGTATTTTGCAACTCTTCACAACGACAATAGTGACGGGATTGTCTATTCTATTTATGATTCCGATTGGTTTTATATGTGCGCAGGTAAACAGGCACAACCTGAATATATAACCAAACTTTTCAATCCTGATGGACCTAACGCTACAGAACGGGCTAATCGAGTTCTTAGATTGGAGCTTCCACGAAGTACGTATCGTTCGGATGATCCAAAAGCAGTTCCAGGTATTCTTAGAGTTCGGCCTAGACAACTGAGCAAAAGACAAATTGCCCAACAGGGTGAGTTCCTAATGCCGATGACGGTAGTTCAATCCTTCGAAGAGAACCTAGAAGCACTGTTTGATCTAAGCGCATCGGATTATCTCTTAACCGACGAACAAGTTAAAGCCTTTGAGAAGGACAAACAACTCTATCCATATAAAGCAATGACGCCAGATCCTGTAATGCAACCCATTGTAAAATTCAGGATACCTCGAAAGCACTTCCGAACTATAAGAATCACACTTATGCAAATGAATATTACGACTGAATCACTGTTCCCTGATTTTGATGGCTTTACAAAATCTATGCACGAACTTGTTCAACGTACAAAAGATTTTTATTGAAATAAATTTGACTCAATTGAAAAGTATCGCCAACCTTTAACAAAAGAGTTTCTTTTGTTAAAGGTTGGCGAGAACGGGCCTGATTCAAATCTCGAATCTGTGTCGGACTGTAGCGATCACCCTAGCATTTGCTTAAAGTCCGCGATCGGCTGCATCTTAATCACTGAGCAAGCGCAGAGGGTCTTTTGCCGGAAAGGGAGGAAGGCGATCCCATTTTAGGTTGCAGTATTACGAATGCGATAGCTACGCACCAAGAGTCCGCAAACTAAAGGGATTGATCGTTTCTGGGGCATCTGGGGTGAAGGTATTGAAAAGGCTGCCTTGAGCGGGTCTGACATCTTGGATAACCTGTTGTTGGTATTGAGACACGCGCTGCTTCCAGTTTTGCACTGCATCGGCACTCATTTCGAATTGAGGTGCGACATCTAAACTGGAATGGCGAATGTGTCTTAGTTCAAGGTCTGAAAATAGCGATCATTGTTCAGGAGAGTGATCGGACTTGAGATTCAGCATCAGGAGATATCGTGCCCAATCGACGGGTCAATAGCCGCACGATTAGCGATCGCTCATGCTGTAAACCTTCCTGTAAACCTTCCTGTAAACCTTCCTGCAAACCAACTTTTCTACCCTCCTGAACCCCTCGTTCAAAACCAAACCGCTCTGCATTGCTTACATACGTCACTTTGCGTTCCTCCTCAAAAGTCTGTAACTCCTGCCAAAACTCTCTCTCAACCGCCTCTGGTAAAATCATAACCCAATCGATAAAGCGGTATAAATCCAGAATCTGCTGCCGCTCGTATCCCTTTTCATACAAGGCTTTTGTTAATCTAAATTTCCAGGCTTTACGATCTTCACTGCTGCGCTTAGTTTCATGAACCTTCAAATGAGCCATTACAACTGTGGCAAACGGATTATCGCTGGATTCTAACTCTGCTATGCGATTGCGCCAATCCAACAGCTTCACAGTTCCAAACTCAAAGTTGAGTCGCGAGTCTGGATAATCAGCCCCATAATATTGAGGTCGCCAGCGATCGCTTTCGTCGCACAGAATGGCCAAGCTGACCGGAATCTGACGGAATAGGTCAAAGATTCTGAGGCTATATACAAACATTCGCTCTTCAAAACCAGATTCTGATTGACTTTGAACTTCGAGATGCACAAGTAGCCAAATTTCTTTTCCATCCTTACGCCAAACCTTGACCAATTGATCTGCATACCGCCGTCCTAGTCCGCCTTCTCGGGCAATCTGAATGAACTCTTTGTCGAGAAATTCATGCGATCGCTCCCAATCAATTAAAGCAGCCGTATTCGGGAAGAAAAACTGCATCGCCTGCGGGAAATATGCCCTCAAAATATCTTTCCAAGGGCCGTCTAGATCTGCTCTGGGTAATGTCATTCAATTCTTCAAACAACTGCGATTGCTAATGATTGTAATAGCCTAACTGAACCTGGCATCCAATGAACTTGCGATCGCCCGTGCTGCTGCAAAACTCGTCCGTCCGGGGCAGGTGGTGATTTTGGATGGGGGTACGACGACGCTACAGCCCACATTCCGCTCTTCTGGAAGACAAAAAATAATTACGGGTCAGGCCCATGGAGGAGATAGTATCTACGACAACGATCGCAAAAGAACTTGAGAATATGTCGTCGCTCAGGAGTCAGATTAACAATCTGTTTAACCCCTGAGATCACAAC
>JAAURS010000004.1 GCA_012032135.1 Acaryochloridaceae cyanobacterium RU_4_10
ATCCCCTCAATCTGTACCGCGTGTGGGCCTGTATCACCTTGGAAGGGCGCATGGCCATGCGCCCCTACGAGAGATATGGGGGGTTGGCATTATCTTTTACCGAGCCCATTATTTGTCAGGTAATACGGCGGTTATTGATGAACTCTGTGATGCTTTAGCCGAGCGACAGTTAACGCCTATTCCTATCTTTATTTCCTCTCTCAAAGAACCGGATGTACAAGCGGAATTAATTCGTTATTGTCGTCAGGGAGTGAAGGTACTGCTCAATACAACTAGTTTTGCTTTGGCGAGTCTGGAAACAGACTCGCCAAAAGTGGATTTGTGGGAAACCCTGGATGTTCCAGTTTTACAGGTAATTTTGAGCGGAGGCACCCGCGAGCAATGGGAAGCGGGAACGCAAGGTTTAACGCCTCGTGATATGGCCATGAACGTGGCGCTTCCAGAAGTGGATGGCCGTATCATTACGCGGGCGGTGTCGTTTAAGGCCGTTCAAGCCCAGAATTCGCAGTTGCAAACCGATGTAGTGGTTTACGAACCCGAGCGATCGCGGATTGAATTTGTGGCGGATTTGGCGACACGGTGGGTAAAGTTACGACAAACCCCTGCTTGCGATCGCAAAATAGCTTTAATTTTAGCCAACTATCCCAATCGAGATGGACGACTTGCCAATGGTGTGGGCTTGGATACTCCTGCTAGTTCTTTGGAAATTCTCAAAGCGCTTAAGGCAGAAGGTTATGAAGTTGGAGAAATCCCCAAAAATAGCGATGCTTTGATACGGTTGCTGACTGCTGGCATCACCAACGATCCAGAAGGGTGGGACTTGCGATCGGTTCGCCAATCGTTATCTTTGCAAGACTACCAAACTCATTTTCAGACACTACCGATCGCAGTTCAGACGGGTATTCAGGAACGTTGGGGATCGCCTCAGGAAGAGGAACTTTTTCCGATCGCAGGAATTCAATTCGGCAATGTTTTTGTGGGGATTCAACCTGCACGAGGCTACGATCTCGACCCCACCTTGAACTATCACGCTCCCGATTTAGAGCCGACCCATTCCTATCTAGCTTTCTATCATTGGGTCAATGCTAGTTTTGGTGCCCATGCGATCGTGCATGTGGGAAAGCACGGTAATTTAGAATGGCTTCCTGGCAAAAGTATTGCACTTTCGGAAAACTGCTATCCAGAAGCTGTATTGGGTGCGATGCCCCATTTCTATCCCTTCATCGTCAACGATCCGGGCGAGGGTTCCCAGGCAAAACGGCGATCGCAAGCGGTCATTTTGGATCATCTCACCCCGCCCATGACCCGCGCGGAACTTTATGGCAGTTTGCATCAGCTTGAGGGATTAATTGATGAATATTACGAAGCCCAAACTCTAGATCCAGCCAGAGTCACATCGATTCGCGATCGCTTGGTTCGGCTCATCCGTCAAGAAAACCTCCACAAGGATCTCGGCATAGAGACAGAACTTTTAGACGATGGGGCTTTGGCTGCTGTTTTAACGAGTGCGGATGGCTACTTGTGCGAACTCAAAGAAGCACAAATTCGCGATGGGCTGCACGTTTTTGGACAATGTCCCGAAGGAGGGCTGCTACGAGATTTGACGATGGCGATAGCCCGCAATCCCAATGCCAATCGATTGGGGCTGACGCGCGCCATCGCTCGAGATTGGCATCTGGACTTCGACCCGCTCACTGCCAATCTAGGAGATACACTTGGACCAAACCTACATTCAAACCTTCAGTCTTGTCGCATTATCGGAGATGCTGTTGAAATCATTGAAGCCTATGGCGCGAATCTTCTCGACGCTTTAATTCAGGGTGATGAAATTGTGGGTATTGGTGAGCAAACTCGACAGGAATTGGGTTGGGTTGGCGAGCGCCTGCTTCCATCCCTCCGCCAAACCGATCGAGAAATCCTTAACCTTCTGCATGGATTAGATGGACGCTATATCTCCAGTGGTGCATCCGGCGCACCCACCCGTGGCAGGCCCGAAGTTTTACCCACCGGGCGCAATTTTTACTCCGTCGATATTCGGGCTATCCCTACAGAAACTGCCTGGGATCTGGGATACAAAGCTGCCGAAGTCCTCGTGGAACGCTACACTCAAGAACATGGTGAATATCCCAAAACTCTGGGTCTTTCCATTTGGGGCACTTCTACCATGCGGACAGGGGGTGACGATCTCGCTGAAGCTCTAGCCTTACTGGGAGTTCAACCTGTGTGGGATGGTGTTTCGCGACGGGTCATTGATTTTGAAATCCTACCGCTCTCTTTGTTAGGACGTCCCCGCGTGGATGTCACGCTTAGAATTTCTGGGTTTTTCCGAGATGCCTTTTCCAATCTGATCGATCTGTTCGATAGTGCTGTTAATGCGATCGCCAACCTCAACGAACCCGCTGACCAAAATCCTTTAGCCGCTCAAGTCCGACAAGAAAAGGCCCGATGGGAAGCTGAGGGTTTAGGGGTTGAAGAGGCTGGAGTGCGATCGCGCTACCGAATTTTTGGCTCCAAACCGAGCGCCTATGGTGCCGGACTTCAGGGGCTCATCGAATCCCAAAATTGGGAGGGTGACGCCGATCTCGCCCGCGCTTACATCAACTGGAGCGCCTACGCCTACACGAGCAACGCCGAAGGTAAATCCGCCCCAGAAGCCTTCACCCAGAGGTTGGGGGCGATGCAAATTGTCCTACAAAACCAAGACAACCGCGAACACGATCTCCTAGACTCAGACGATTACTATCAATTTCAAGGGGGCTTAAGCGCGGCAGTCAAATCAGTCTCAGGAACCCTCCCAGAAATTTACTTCGGCGATCATTCCCGCATCGCCCAACCAAAAGTCCGCAAGCTAACGGAAGAAATTGCCCGTGTCTATCGCGCCCGAGTGGTCAATCCCAAATGGATTGCAGGAGTGATGCGCCACGGCTACAAAGGGGCATTTGAGATGGCTGCAACGGTAGATTATTTGTTTGCCTACGATGCGACAACCCACTGTGTTGAAGATTTTATGTATGCAGGTGTTGCCCAAGCCTATGTTTTGGATCCAGCAGTCCAAGATTTTATCCAACGCAGCAATCCTTGGGCCTTACGAGATATGTCAGAACGCTTGTTGGAAGCGCATCAACGAGGGTTGTGGAAAGAGGTTGGACCAGAGACGATCGAAACATTACGATCGCTGGTTCATGAAGCTGAAGGTACGATCGAATCTGCTCAGTTTCGGACTTAAACCAATAGGTTGTATATTTTACTTGTACAAATCTTTATCCCAGGCTTGCGGAGAACGCTACTTCATGAGGCAATTATCTCGCGATACTATCATTGCAGCCTTCCGCGATCGCATCCAACAGGGCGATCGGCTGCGATTGTCTAAGGACGAACTAGATGGGCTCATTGAAGGGTTCATTGAGCAATTGCGCGGGGCGAATACAGAAAAGAAGATTAAAGCGCTTTGCGAAGCAGAAATTAAGCTACTGGAAGAGGGCTACCCACAGGCATCTGTCGCGAAGTATCTCACGGTCTACAGAAAAGCACTCAAGGTGGCGATCGAAGAAAATTCGCTGGCGTTAACCAAAAGCAATTCCCATCGGTTCATCCATCATCAACGCGTGACAGGTCTTCAGGAGAAACGTTTTGAGCATTGGGCATTGACCTATCTTAAATACACACCGGAAGTCTACGAGACCATCGACAAGCGATCGCAGCTTACGAATCGAGGAAAGCAGCTCAATCTTCGTCTAGTTCCGGTAGAACGCTATTTAGCACTTTTACAGAGCTTCCTCACAAAAAAGGATCTTATGAGGCACGATGGTTGGCAACAGCGATCGCGGGACTCACTGGACGACGCTTTGCGGAAGTGGTAGCGAAGGGCACGTTCTCCTTGGCAGAGCATCCCTATCTTCTGCACTTTGAGGGCCAACTCAAAACTAGAACGAGTCGATCGCAAGGATATGACATTGTTACGTTGATTCCGGCTCGTGAAGTATTGGAGGCCATTCAACGCCTGCGTAAATTGCCGGAGATTAAGGCGCTCGCTCGGTTGACGGGAAAAACGCTTTCTCACGAATTGAATCAATTTAATCAAAAACTCAATGCAATCGCTTCTAGGCCATTGATGCAGGTGGTGCCTCCACTGGAAGGAAAGAAAAGCGTTTCGGTTCATAATTTAAGAAGTTTGTATGGTGCGATCGCCGTCTATTTCTTCTGTCCCGAGCATCAGCATGAGTATGCATTCGTTCAACATTTTCTCGGTCATGTGCTAGACTCTCCAGCGACAGGCCACTACTTTCGCTTTTCTCTCTGCGATAGTCAAGGAAAAATGGTTCGGGATAAAGGGGTTTTATTGAAGCAGGTTGCACAATTACCTTTAGGAATAGATGAGGTTGTTTTAGAGGAGGGATCTGAGGTTGTGGCAGACTCTAAGCTGGCAGCGAGTCAGGGTAAACCAGAAAAGGCGATCGCGCGCTCCGACGATCTGCAATTGCCTAAAGAGTGGTTTTCCGAACTGGATCGGCGGGTAGAGGTTTTGCGCTCAGAGTTTGAGGCACAGTTACAGGAAGTCCGTCAAGAATCCAATTCTGGTTGGTTTGTCAGACGAGTGGAAGCATTGGAAAAGGAAAATTTAACCCTTAGATTAGAGCGCGATCGAAGCATGGCCCAAACTGAGGGTAGCCAAAGTTCTCTTGAAAAGATAGGGCGGCTTGAAGCTGAAAAGGAGGTGTTAGCCGAACAACTGAAACTAGCTCAGGATAAGCTTGATACCTTTCGACAACTCCTCAATGGCAATGAAGCAACGAGCAGTTTTGTTGAAACAGATGCTCCAATAGAAATAGAAGCAGACGTAGATAAACCTCAAAGTGCGATTGTAGAAAAGGTTCCTTCCTTTGCGATTCCTATCCGTAGTTCTGAAATAAGAGGGGCGGTACCGAGACACGCAACTCGCGGTCCTAAGTCAGGCAAAGCCTTTCGTCGGGCTGAAGCGATCGTTCTTGCCATTAAAGATTGGAATCGACAATTTCCTGCGGAGTCGTTTGCCATTAATGCAGGGCTATTGGAAACCGTCTTCAGGGTGCATCGTCAGGCGGTCAAGGAGTTTTTTGATGCGTACCAAAATGAACTCTGGGATTATCACCAAGAAATTGGCGTAGAAAGCCCTCGATGGCACAATCGGGGTAAGGATACACTAAAGTTAAAGGAGTTTGTAAACCAACAACTTTCTTAGCGCTTCCCTGGAAGGGATGCTGAGTGTATTGCCTGGGTGGTTTAATGCGCACGTTAAGGGGAATGGGGTTCTGGGTCCCTTAAAATTTATAGAAGATACGGATAGAATATAGGTATGACAACTATTCCGGCAGACAAAGCGACAACCTTAGCTGAGGCTTCTCAAGCCTGTGATGTGCAAGAGCTTGAGGGTGAATACCTCGACCGATACTATGTGTCGTTGGCAGGTCGCAAAGATGCGATCGCTGAAGTGAATACTACGTTGGCGAACCAAGCACCGGAGAAATTTCCTAAGCTTCTATTTGCTGGACATGTGGGGTGTGGAAAAAGTTCTGAGTTGGCAAAGATTGCGAAGCGTTGGCAGAATGATTTCCAAATTGTTTTTATAAAAACCCACGAACATCTGAGAGTGGAAGATCTTGAATACACCGATTTATATTTACTATTAATTCAACATATTGAAGAAGAACTTCGACGGGAAGGCTTAGTTTTTGACCCAATTGTGCAGAGTGATTTTGCCAATTGGTTTAAGGACATCGTGCAGGAAACAGAAACAACGCTAGCAGGAGATATTAGTCTGAAAGGAGAAGCCAGTGGTGGTCCCCAAGTTCCCTTTTTAGCTAAGCTTGTGCTGAAGGCAACTTCCCAAATCAAGGGTGGTGCAAAACAAACAACCAAGATCCGAGATGAATTGAAGCGCAATATAAAGCGGCTTAAAACGGATATAAATCTGCTTTTGAGGGATGGTTTAGAGCAAATTAAAACAAAATTTCCAAATCGCAGAGGATTTCTGGTTATTTTTGATGGGTTGGATAGGTGTCCTGAAGATATCTCTAAACGACTGTTTGCTTCTGATGCACCTCAGCTTTTGGAATTGAATTGCACAATCGTTTATACCGTTCCTATTGGTTCACTATATACGCTACATCAGATTAATCGGGCGTTTGAAACACCCTATATTATTCCAATGGTCAATATCTACAAATATCAAGGTGATCGTCCCGATCGTACTTTTGACCCAGAGAATGATTTTAGACCTGAAGGGTTGCAATCAATGGCTAGCTTGGTCAAGCAACGAGTTGATATTAATGCAGTCTTTGAGTCACCGGAAGAACAGCTTGAAACTCTGTGTAAGGCGAGTGGTGGGCATCCAAGATTTTTGATGCAGATGGTACGGACAGCTTTTCGCATTGCGGAAGGACGAGAACATCTCAAGGTACAGGATGAAGATGTAACGTATGCGATTAAACAGTCTCAGTTTCGCTTTGAACGAGAAATTAATGCCAGTTACTATCCAGTACTTGCAAGAATTGCATTGGCAAAACAAAAGGTCGATGACATCATAAGCCCAGAACTGCTCTACAGTACGGCTGTACTGGAATATAACGGAGATAATCGTTGGATATATCCTAATCCTTTGGTCAGACGCAGTACCCTTTTCCAGGAAGCACTCGAAGATGCTAGAAACGACGAACAACCCTGATATGGAATCTGCTGAGTTTGCAGGCTTCAACCTGGAAACGATTACAGAGTTCGCAACTTTTGCAGAAATCTCAAAGGGATTTGCGCTAGCGTTCGCTGAGATGAATTTTTCATCCGATCTGCCATTCTTATTGCAAGCATTAGCGGCGCATCGTCGCTGCAAAAATATTCAGTTTGTGGTTATTAAGCTTGAAGATCCTGAGCTTGAATTTGTTCTCGGTGCAATTAAAGAACAATTGGCAGAAGTTACATTAGATCCGAACAAAAAAACTGCACTCCTGGTTGTAGGATTAGAGCGCGCGATCGGATATGTTGATACGGGTAAAACCCCTGGAGTGATTGCCAATCTCAACTTCGCGAGAAATTTGTTTCCTAAGCAATTACCGTATCCAATCGTGTTTGTGTTGCCAGACTATGCCCTGACACGATTAGCGCGAGGAGCACATGATTTCTGGGCTTGGACTTCTGCTTCATTTCAGTTTCGCTCTAGTCAGCAAAGAGTCACACAAACCTATCAACAAACTGTTTCCGAACAGCGATCGTTTACGAGTGATGATAAACCTGTCAAACAGGAGCGAATCGATCGATTGCAGCGGTTGCTAATGCAATATGCACCGAGCACAGGGAATTCTGAGGCTGAAACAGCACCTCTGAGGCTTAATATTTTAGAAGAATTGGCTGGTGCTTATTTAAGTTTGTCTCAGGTGAGGACTGCTCAAGATTTTTACATGCAAGCTCTTAAACTTGCTCAACAATTAAATAACCAGTGGACACAGGCCAATATTCTACTAGGATTGGGCAAAACAGCAACCTTTTTAGAGACTTCAACCGAAGCATTGAATCGTTATGAAGAAGCCCTTGAATTGTACAAAGCTATAGGCGATCGTCTCGGGGAAGCCAATGCCTTGAGAACGATTGGTGATGAACTGCAATTCCTTGACCGACGACAAGAAGCATTGAGTCATTATGAGGAAGCCCTTGAACTGTACAAAGCTATAGGCGATCGCTCGGGGAAGCCAATGCCTTAAGGGCAATCGGCGGTGTGTTGCAGTTCCTTGCCCAACGACAAGAGGCATTGAATCGCTATGAAAAAGCTCTTAGGCTTTACAAAGCCGTGAGCGATCGCCTCGGGGAAGCCAATACCTTACAAGCGATCGGTGATGTACTGCAATTCCTTGACCGACGACAAGAAGCATTGAATTGCTATGAAGAAGCCCTTGGACTTTACAAAGCTGTGGGTGCTCAGCTTGGGGAAGCCAATACCTTGAAAGCAATCGGCGATGTGCTTTTACGCCAGAAAGTGTTAGATGAAAAGAGTCTTCAGCAAGGTACTGAATATCTGAATACAGCCTATAGTCTCTACTGCAATATTGGCGATCGCTACAGCCAAGCCCGTATTCTCCTTACCTCCATTATCCCCTTACGGATTCGGCAAGGAGAAACAGAGAAAGCGATCGCAGCAGCACAAGAAGCGGCAGACATTGCAGAAGCGATCGGCTATGAACCCATGCAACAACATGCGGCTAATTTGTTAGCAGAATTGATACAACCCTCACAAGGGAAAGAGGGACTAGCGGATCGCCCTCCAGATCGACGAGAATCTTTGTAGCGTCTAACCATCACAGGCCAATCTCAAATCCTCCACCATTTTGAACAACGATGTCTACACAATTAACTATCTCTGGAAAAGTAATGGGAAAATCCCGCCCAACCTTCACGGATTGGGAACTCACCTTACCTGAAACCATAGAAACAGCGAAACTATCCCTGCGATCGCTCCTCACCCACATTGTCTTTGCCGAAGTCAACGCCTTTGAAACACGACAGAGTGAGCGACGCCTATTGAGAATTTTGAGTCCCGAACAAATTCAGTTGGGTGTAGAACAGGGAAAAGTGGATTTAGGTGGCAGTGAATTAGACCAGAAAGTTGAGGCTCAAGCTGCTGTTGAAGTTGCACTACAAGCCTTTGAAGATGGGTTGTATTTTGTCTTTATAGACGATAATCAGATTGAAGACCTCAATGCTACGGTTGCGCTTGAACCCGCTTCGCAACTGTTGTTTCTTCGACTGGTTCCATTGGTGGGCGGGTAAACGAGCTGCATCTTTAAGACTGGGCGATCGAGCCAGTAGCCGTGGGACGAGCAAACAAGCTAATGTTTACATAGAAACCACTTGTTGAATGAAAAGGAGAGTTGAATGCAAACCGCAGGTAACCATAGTGCAAAAAATGTTTATCCGAGCGATCGCGGACTTCATCTAGAGTTTGAGACTCACGAACAGGCACTCGCATTTTACCAAGATGGATCTCGTCGAGGCATTTCCTACGATATTGAAGGGGTGACGGTCATTAAGCTTTGGCCTGAAACCGTGACAATAGTTCCGACAGAGCAAATTACTGTAATGAAAAACTTAGCAAGGTGTGTAATCTATACATAGAGCCGTCTAACCCTTGCTAAGATGCTGAATCCTGAAGCCGCCCAAGCCCAACTCAAACAACTGTTCAACCCAGATTGGCGATCGCAACATCTCCAGCAAATTGCAAAACTCCCTCCGCCCCTTGCCGCCGTTGGGTATGGATTGCTAGGACATAATGAAGACGGAAGATCGGGGGATTATACGCAGACTTATCAGTATCAGGAAAAAGCCCTGCAAGCTTTAGAAGAGCTATCGGACAGCGATCGCCTCCAAATCTTCAGCATTCTGTTCCCAAAATTTAGCGACACCGTTGAATTAGCATGGCAGCTTCACAACCAACTGCCGTACCAACAAGGATATAGTCGGCGGTCCTTTCGGGTTCCCCACAATCCAGAATTGAATCAAGCTAAACGCGGACAGTGGCTCACCCAGCTTATTGAGGCGATAGAAGGCTACGAACAGGAGTTGGAGTGGTTTGCGGATTGGGTTCCCTATCTTACCTATGGTGCACCAGATGCATTAGGAATTTTGTTTGCCGCTGCCATCAATCGAGGCGATACCTTGGGGCAAACCATTTTACAAATTCTGCTGGATTCAGCCCGTGCGATCGCGAGATTGGCGCAATGGGACGACATGTGACCCGTGCGTTACTGGTTGCCAACGACCCGAACGGATGGGATTTTATCGAACGGTTACTCCTTGCAGCCCAGCGACAGGAAGGACTCAGACAAACGATTTTAGAAACCATTGATGAAGCCCATCCCGTCGCCTTTCAACGCATGTTGAAATTACTGGTAGCAGAGAATCTGACGCGTTTTAGTGCGGTGATTCGAGCCATTGATGTTTGGTTTGGGTTTGGTCTGGAATCTCTGAATGAAAAACAGGCCAAGCAAATTCTGACCCAAACGAGTCAATATTTAGAAGATACAACGGCACAACAAGCTGCCTTGTCCAGCGAAGATCCGCAGACGGTTTATTTGGCGCTTTGGTGTGCAGGCTTTACGAATGCGATCGCCGCAATTCCCTTGGCAACTGAACTCTTGAAACATCCCGAAGCAACCCATCGCTTTGTAGCAGTCCATTTTCTGATCCAGTTGGATCTTGCTCCGGCACGACTGGCGCTGCTCCCTGCCATTGGCGATCGCGATTTAACGGTGGCAAGTTATGCAATCCGCGCTTTGCAAGTTGCTACCCCTGAAGTTCAGAAATCTTTTGCTTTTAACCGTTTGGAAGAAAATCTATCGCGGTTTCCAGAAAAGCCCAAGGCTCTAGCCCCAATGGTCTGGGAATGGATGCAGTTCAATGCGAGTCAAGAACTTGTGGCCACTGCAATGGTGCGCCAACTGGGGGCGCGATCGCCCAAACGACTCATTTCCGTTCTATCCATTGTTGATGTCTACGAACGCAGAAGAGTAGCGAAACTCCTATCTGATGTGCAGCCGTGGGATGCAGAAATCCGAGAAACATTATTGGGTTTAGTTGGAGATACCAGTCAGTGGGTGCGCGAGGAAGTTGTACGAATCTTGCAGAAATGTAAGATTACAGAACCAGAAAGCATCCAACTGGAGAACTTTTTAACCCGTAAAGCAAGCGATTTGCGGCGAGGGATTTTGGGCTTACTGCTCAATCAAGAGGATGAAATGGCAATCGCTGCTGGGCAAAGACTTCTACAGGCCAAACAAGCTCCTCAACGGCAAGCAGGACTGGAATTATTGCGCGAACTTGTTCTAGGTAAACGTCTTATTGAAGACTGTCGATCGCTAGCGACGGAATACCAAACCAATCGCGCAAAACTGACTACTACAGAAACCCAGCTTTTAGCGAGCATTCTAGAACCGGAAGCCGAAGAAGCCACACTTACCAATGCTTTAGGAGCGATCGAACCTGCTGAACTCACCCCATTAACAATACCTCAAGCCTCAGTCCCAGTTCAGTTTCATACGGAAGCCTCTCAAGCTTGCTCCCTGGCTCTAGATGAATTGATTCACGAACACCGACAAACGCCGATTAAATTCAAAACCTGGCAAGGAGAGCAAGAAAACCTTCTAGGTAACGTGAATTGGGAATTTCCGAGAATCGATCCAAAGTTATCCTATGAAGAAAATGTAGCGTTGCTCCCGTTGGCTGATGTTTGGGAGAACTGGTGGCAAAACCGTACTACCCAATTACAAGACAAAGATGGATTAGAATTTCTACGAGTTATCAGCCCAAGCTTTGAGCGATTCGATCGTGTCCGCAATGATGAGACGGGCGGAGATTCCTCTCAACAAGACGCATTAAAAAAATTAACTTCTTCTTTTCAGTCCCTTGCCAGTGAGTCCCTAACCCTACGCTATCCCCATCTTGTCCAAACCATCGCTGATTGGTTGTTGTACCTGCACCCGCCCCAACAAAGTATAGAATTTGGGTTAGATGCGATCGCCACACTACTTCAAATCATTCCAGTAGAGGATCTACAAAGTAACGCCCTGTGGTTGAATCGTAATTATTGGGGAGTGCGTGACAGCATCGAAAGCCTATTAAGCGATTGGATTCAGCTCACGCGACGCTTCCAAACACTGTGGCCGACGCAATGGCAGGGGTATCCATTGAGATGGTGGCAATTGCTCAGGTGGATTGATACCTGGGTCTCATCCTATCGTTCGGCAACGTCACTCTGGGATATCTATAATGTCTACCTTGCTGGGGAAGCAACTGAGACCGATCTCATTTTTCATCTAATCGGTGTCCCAGAAAGAGATATAGCGTTTGATCCCGAACAAACCTCCATTTCTCTCGCGGAATTAAAAGCAAATCTAAGAACAAACTTTCACGATCTATCAGATTTAACCCGTCGCAAACTCCAGGCAGAATACACCCAGCATTCTGCTTTAGTTGCCTTAGCCGATCGCTGTCGGCAACGCATACTAGCCGTAGAACTTCAACGCGGCGACTTTCCCACCGCTGCATCCCATGCTGCCCGTGCCCTACGCTCCATCACTGGCATTCCAATCGTCCTTCAATTGATTCAATCCCTAGGGCAAGACAAACTGTTGCGGGGCTATAACTATAGCAGTATCAGTAAGGCTGCCGTGTTCAGCCACTTAATGCGCGTGAGCTTCCCCGCACCAGAAGATACCCCAGCAGAATTTAGCAAACAGGTTGCCTCCGCCCAAATCCCCACCGAAAAATTGATTCAATTTGCTTTCTATGCCCCCCAATGGGTGAACTACGTCGAGCACACCTTAGGTTGGGCTGGCTTTGCAGATGCTGTATGGTGGATCCACGCCCACACCAAAGACACCAGTTGGTCGGTTGACCAAGACGTGCGCGAAACCTGGGAAGCCCAAATTAGCGAACGCACGCCACTCTCCACCAAAAGTTTGATGGATGGTGCAGTAGATGTGGAATGGTTTTTACGGATGTACAAACGCCTGAAACCAGAGCGTTGGCTCCAGCTCTACGAGACAGCCCAATACGCCTCCAGCGGCATTGGCCACCAACGGGCCAAACTCTTTGCCGATGCCATGTTGGGGAGAAGTGACGGGAAAACCCTGCGCGATCGCATCACCCAAAAACGCCATCAAGACTCTGTCCGCGCCTTGGGATTGCTCCCCCTCCCCAAAGGGAAAAAACGCGAACCCGAAATGTTGAGTCGCTATCAATTCCTCCAGGAATTTTTACGCACCAGCAAAAAGTTTGGTTCTCAACGTCAAGCTAGTGAAAAACTCTGCGTCGAAATTGGTTTAGAAAACCTCGCCAGAACCGCCGGATTTGTTGACCCTCAACGGCTGCAATGGGCAATGGAAGCCGCCGCAATCGCCGATCTATCTGGCAAAGCGCAAGTCATTACCCGAGATGACGTCAGTGTCAGTCTTTCCATCAATCCCTTAGGCGAACCCGAAATTGCGATCGCCAAGCAGGATAAACCCTTAAAAGCAATACCCGCCAAGCTCAAGAAAAACCCAGAAATCCAAGCCATCGCAGCTCGCAAACAAGACATCACCCGCCAAGCCTCTCGGATGCGGATTTCCCTAGAGCAAGCCATGTGTCGGGGCGATCGCTTCACCGCAGCAGAGCTGGTCCAGCTTACCAATCATGCGGTGTTGGCCCCCATGTTGAATCAACTGATTCTTATGGGCGAACAAGAAATGGGTTATTTGGTAGAACAAGGCACGGCGCTACAGCAGCATGATGGCAACATTCAACCCATTCAATCTCAGGAACTCCGCATTGCCCATCCCTCCGATCTTCTGGTCGCGAAAGCATGGCACCTATGGCAGCAAGATTGTTTTGTACGGTCTCGCGCTCAACCATTCAAGCAGATTTTCCGAGAGCTGTACGTTCTCACTGCCGCTGAGCAAACCGAAAAAATTTCCCATCGTTACGAAGGACATCAAATTAACCCTCGCCAAGCGCTGGCACTTTTTGGCACCAGAGGGTGGATTGCCGCCCCAGACGAAGGCGTGCGTCGCACGTTTCACCAAGAAGGGTTAATTGCTGAAGTTGAGTTTCTGAATGGATTTTACACGCCGCTAGAAGTAGAAGGATTAACCATCTCAGGCGTTCGCTTCTATCGACGAGACGAGTGGGAATCCCTTCTACTGACGGAAATACCCCCTGCATTGTTTAGCGAGGTGATGCGCGACTTAGACTTGGTGGTTAGCGTAGCGCACCAAGGCGGCGTAGATCCTGAGGCAACAGCTTCTACGGTGGAAATGAGAGCGAGTTTGGTCAGAGAAACCTGCCGACTCCTAAAACTGACGAACGTTCAAATTCAAGGTTCTCATGTGTTGATTGAAGGACACTTGGGCAGCTACTCCATTCATCTCGGCAGCGCAATGGTCCATCGTCAACCGGGCGGCGCACTTTGTATTATTCCAGTCCCCTCACAGCATCGGGGTAGGATTTTCTTACCTTTTGTGGATAACGATCCTAAAACAGCAGAAGTGGTATCTAAGGTATTACTGCTCTCCAAGGATGAGGAAATCAAAGATCCGACTATTTTGGAACAAATTTTATGATGAGGATCGCAGTCTTGACACACCGCAACGTTTATAGTCTTAGGGAGTCGCTTGGAAATGATATACCAGACACGAGGCGAACCACTCCCGGCTTTGCGTCAGAAGTTGGTATTTCATTAACATGCCGATCCCTAACTGGTTTGTATGCTTGTCAAACAGGTTTTCCTACCCCCTTTTCGTCCGTGTCCCTCTCGTGGCAGTTTTAGCGGGTCCCTTCCTGCCGTTTGCTATCATATTGCTTGTCTCAGCTTCATCCACAATGAAGCTTAAGGGTTCTGCTGCCTGCCGCCACAGTCCGCGCCCTTGTCCCCGATTCATTACGTCTTTGATCCGAGCTTTCTCAGCCTTGTACTCTGCTAGTGATAATTGTCCAAATAGACGCTCGATGATGTCATCGACGTTGACAACTATGCCTGGTTTTTCATTCATCACTTTGGCAACCGCATCAAGTTTGCTGAGTCCGCTAAAGTCTGAGTGCATGGGTGGAATAATTTTTCCCCTAGGGTTTTACTCTGAAGGCTGATTATCTCAGGTTTTTTGGGCAATGCTACCTTACTCTTTTCTGTTGCTGAGACTTTTGCTGTGATTGCTGCACGCTTTCCCGTGCCTCGTCCTTTGCTGCTAACCTTGGGTGCAGGTAATGGTTTAGGTTCGGTCTTGGGGGGGGTGAGGATGGCGTTTTCCTGAATAGGTGCTTTCAGAATGTAGCTGGATTTTACGGGTGCCTTCTGCCAAAGTTTCTTCTGCACACCCTGAAATAACGCCGCTTTCATGCGTAACCGCTCAACTTTAAGGGCATCAGGACTCAGTGCTCCATACAACTCCTGGATGATGCTGTCTTGGTGCATCACTTTACCCTGATGTTTGTTCAGTACCGTACTGATGGCTTCTAGTTTTGTTTTACCTTGGTATGCAGGTAAGAGCGGAAACGAGTTTCGGCTTGGAGGTGCTGCGAACTCCTGGTGTGGAGCTTCCGGTCTAGTTTGGACCCTACGGATCCTTGCTTTTGGCTTTGTTCGATCTGTTGCTTTAGCCACCGATGACTGTGTGGCGGTTGAAACCGCACGTCCGTTGCTTTGCACTGATAAACCCACGAGCAAAGCATTGGCATGAGAGAGCAGGTCCGTGTAGTGGTAGCTAGCAGGGGTATTAGCTTGAGTGAGTTGATGTTCGTAGTGGACTTTAAGAGTGGTGAGGGTTTGGATTATGCTCTGGGTGGTTGCGGTCATTTTGAGTGGGTAGTG
Organism: Acaryochloridaceae cyanobacterium RU_4_10; assembly: GCA_012032135.1. GTDB lineage: Bacteria > Cyanobacteriota > Cyanobacteriia > Thermosynechococcales > Thermosynechococcaceae > JAAURS01. The sequence goes on from JAAURS010000004.1 coordinate 15,362, forward strand.
TGGATATTTCTATTTTATGACTTGAAGGGAGTAGTTAGCACATTTTTTGAGCGTGGCGATCGAGAACAGTCGATTGGTGTTCAAGGATTGGCATGTTTGCCTAGGATTTGGGCAAGGCCAGGAACTGCTGCTACAATATCGCCTTTTACAGACTTACGGAGTTTGTTGTAAGAAGAACAGATCAGCCCATTACTGGTCCGTTGAATTTTTGCATCCGTAACGCTAAGGATAGTGTCGGCAGTAAGATCGCTGTTCTGAGTTAGATGAGTCACTGGGTCGCCTGCCTGAATTCCTTGGTCCCACATGGGGTCTAGGGCGGAAATTGCCTCGGGTAACAGGCGCTGAATGGCTCCAGGAATATAATCTGCACTGACTCCCTTTACAACACTGTAGGCGGCCTTCAATGCCAAACCAGAAATACCGCTCTTGGCCGACACCTGCCGATCCATTAATAGAGTACATTCTGCGGCAATGCTGGCCGTGGTCTGCTCGTGTTGTAATTGCTCGCTCAATCTCATAAATAATTCTCCTAACAGATATGCCAGATATTGTTTTCGGCCAATAGACGCATCTTAGTATAGGAAGTTACTCTTATCAAAGACTATAGTATCCAAACCTTTAGTATCCAAACCTTTCCGCTTAAGTCTCCAACCTATGAAACTCAAACAGCATCTAACCCCAAAAAGGTTTTGGCCCAACCAGCGCTAAAGTTTTAGCGCTGGTTGGGCGATCGCGCAACTGATGCTATGGGACGATTGCATTAGAAAACAGGGAGAAGTGGAAAAGGCGATCGCGGTCTACCAAACAGCCATTCAACATCATGCAGAAACGCATTCAGGAGCCTATGAAGCCCTTAGTGAAATTTTAAAACAACAGGGTCGGATGAAGGAAGCGGAAGCCGTACTTAGAAAACGGCCCGTTCTGGATCCTGAAGGTGGTATCTAGGTTGGGGTTTGTTTGAAACAAACAGCAACAAATATGTTTTTCTTAAGGTGTAGATCGGGTTTTTAGGATTCGAATTTGCTCTGGAGTCAAGACCGACTCAATTTGCTTTCTGCTCTGTACCTGAATTGCAGAAATTTTTGATTCCTGCTCTTTGGTTAGCTTTAACTCAGCTTCAATGGAGCCAGAGGCTGCTCCTGAACTAGCAGCTTTTTGAATAATGGTTTGCTGTTCCGGTGTCAAAACAGCAATAATTTGACTGTTTTCATTCTTTTTGATCGCCTGTATTTGCTCTTTTTGCTTGTCGGTTAATACAATTTTGGGTTTGTCAGGAGACCCAGAACCACTGGAAGCTTGAGAAACGGTATGGGGCACTGGTTTGCCAAAGGCATGAGCGGTTGGTGCTATTGCAGCAGCACCTAAAGTCAACGCTGCGATGGAAAGCGTTAGGTTAAGACGGGTCTTAAATGAAAAAATCATAAGCATCCTCAATTTTGATTTCTATGAGGATAGCGAACTTTTGACCTTATGTGTTTGGATTCTGAAGTAAACTCAAAGCTCATTGAGCCTTATCCTCAGTCCCTGTTTGACATAGAAAGATTTCAAATTTCTAAATATCTACATACATATTGCTGACTCAAGGTTGAAGGATGAAGGGGTTCCCAAAAAGATAAGAAGAGTGGCCTTCCTCTCTCCATTCATTCTTCTAATAGCACTCTATGTAAGGTATTCAAGAGATCGTCAGAGGTGAAGGGCTTTGATAAAAAGGCTTTGGCACCCACAGCTTCAGCTAACTCTTTATTTGATACGATTCCGCTAGAGGCAATAATTTTAACTTGAGGATTCATGAGTTGCAGGGTCCGAATGGTTGTTTCTCCCCCCATTTCAGGCATCATCATATCCATTAGCACCAAGCTAATGTCATCTTGGTGCTGGGCGTACTGAGCGATCGCATCAATCCCATTATTCGCAGTTAGGACTCGATAGTTATAAATTTGTAAGGTTTCCTTAGAGATTGTCAGAATAGGGGTTTCATCATCTACAACAAGGATTGCTTCTCCATTCCCTAGGACAGGAGGGCAGTCTTCGGGCGGTGACATATTTGTTGTTTCTGCGGCTGGGAGAAACACCTTAAATTGCGTGCCTTCTCCTACCTTGCTAGAGATTTTTACAAACCCTCCATAGCTTTTGACAATACCAATGACAGTTGAAAGTCCCAGTCCCGTCCCTTTGCTGGGTTCTTTCGTAGTGAAGAAAGGGTCAAAGATCCGATCCAAAATATTTTTGGGAATCCCAGTTCCCGTATCTGAGATTGTGATGACCAAATAGGGACCAACCTTTGCCTCTATTTCTATCTGAGCATATTGTTCGTCAATCCATAGGTTTTCGGTCGACAGACTTAAAACCCCTCCGTCTGGCATTGCATCGCGGGCATTGAGGCAAAGGTTCATCAAGACCTGATGCAATTGGGTGGCATCCCCAGTAATCATCCAAAGTTCTTCAGGAATATAGATTTGAATATCAATCGATTTTGGAAAAGTTTGGCTGACCAATTGTCGAACTTCTCGAAGCAAATGGGCAACTTGGAGAGTAATCCGTTTTCCTTCGGTCCCTTTAGCAAAAAACAAAATCTGATTGACTAAATTGGAACCTCGACTAGCGCTATCGCTGAGAAGTTGTAATAGTTTTCGATTCTGTTCATCTAGCGAGGGAAGCGTTACCGGCAACAATTGAGCCGTTCCCAGAATAGGCGTGAGGATATTGTTCAAATCGTGGGCAATCCCGCTGGCGAGGGTGCCCAGGCTTTCCAGTCGCTGAGTGCGGAGAAATTGCTGTTCCAGTTGTTTCTGTGCGGTGACGTCTATCTCCACCGTGAGAATAGACTTAGGTTCTCCAGCTTCGTCGCGCATCAAAATCCAGCGGCTGAAAACTATAATTTTTTGGCCAGATTTCGTAACTTTAGTGAGTTCACCTTGCCATTCACCGACTGACAGGACGGCACGACGCGGAATATCTAATTGGGATGATGGTGGTTTGATTAAAAGCTCACAGGAATCTTTACCGACGATTTCATCGGAAGTCCAGCCGTAAATCTGCTCGGCACCTTTGTTCCAAAATAGAATATGACAATTTAGATCGCGCACAAAAATCGCATCGGGTGAGATGTCGATTAAAGTAGCTTGTTCGCGGATTGTTTCGACTGCTTGCTTGCGATCGCGAATCTCCTGTTGCAACAAATCGACGGTCTGATTCAACTCCCAAGTCCGTGTCTGCACTTGGCTTTCTAACTCCTCATGGGCTAGCCGCAAAGATGCTTCAGCTCGTTTCCGTTCGGTCAGCTCTTGCTGTGCCTGTTCGTAAAGCTCTGCCTGTTGGATGGCAATTCCAACCTGCGTTGACAATTGCTCAAGCAGATCGATCTCGAAGGGTTGCCAATGCCGAGGTGCCGCACAGTGATGAACGATCAGCATTCCCCACAGATCGTCACGCACAATGGGTACAACTAGATTGGCGCGTACCTGCAATTGGGCTAGAAAATCGACATGACAGGGATTGGTACTGCCATCATAAATATCGGAACGGGAAACAGCCAGCCCCTGACGATAGGGTTGAAGATGAGATTCTTCCAGGCAGGGATCGTGAAAGGTTCTAGACAGAAGCGGTGTCCAATCCGAACCCACGGATTCCACAACTACAGTCCCCCTCCCTTCAGGCTGTAATTGAAAGATGAGCGCGCGATCGCTTTTCAATAATTGCCGTACTTCTGTCACGGTTGTCTGTAAAATTTCCTGCAAATTCATCGATTGGTAGATATGCTGAGAAATCTGCGCGACGAGTTGCTCTCGCTCCAAGCTTTGCTGGAGTTGGGTCCGTAACGCGACGGTTTCGATCGCCGCATTGACGGCCAACCTCAATCCCGCAGGGGTGAGTTGTTCTTTGACTAGATAATCCTGTGCGCCTGCTTTCATCGCTTGGACTGCGATCGCCTCATCCCCTTGCCCCGTTACCATGACAACGGGCAGAAAATCACAGTGCGTCTGATTTCGAAAAGCAGCGAGCACTTCTAGTCCATTTAGGTCTGGCAATCGGTAATCTAGAATTACTGCATTTGGTTGAGAATACTGCCACTGTTCTAGGCCAGCCCGTCCCAGTTTTGATTCCAGAATGGTATAGTTGTACTCCTTATCCTGAAGCAAACATCGTCGATAAAACTCTCTGTCTTCCGGGCTATCGTCAATGAGCAAAACAGTACGCTGAGGTTGTTTCATGACGCCCCTGCCTCCGAAAGATCGATAGGAGGGGTATTAGCTGTAAACCAAAAATCCAGGATGGTCTGGATACTTTGCTTCAGTTGATTGAAATTGATGGGCTTAATGATATAGCTATTGGCACCCTTCTGGTAGCAAGATTCAATATCGTTGGGGCTACTAGAAGTAGTAAAAACAATCACGGGAATCGTTTTTAGATTTTTATCCCGTTTGATCTGGCAGAGTACTTCTCGTCCATCCGTTCCAGGCAAGTTCAGATCGAGCAAAACCAGCCCCGGTCGCGGAGCATTTTCAGGATTGGTATAGGGGTCCCTCCGAAACAGAAATGCCAAAGCTTGTTCGCCATTTACACAGCGATAAAGAGGGATGGACAAAGAAGGGTGCTCTGGGTCGAATCGGCTGCGATCGTTGAGGGTGAGTGCCAGCGGGATAGGAGACGTCGAAAGGCTTCAAAGTCTTCATCGCTATCCTCAACAATAAGCAAGGGAGAAAGTTGTGGGATGGGGGGAGCTGATAAAGCGTTCATGCTTTCTCCTGTTCTGGCAATGTAAAATAAAAGGTGCTACCTTCAGCAGGCTGAGAGGAAACCCAAATCTCTCCACCATGATGCTCTACAATTTTTTTGGCAATGGTTAAACCCGCTCCACTGCCACCACCATAATCATCCTGAGCGTGCAACCGTCGAAAGATTTGAAAAATTTTACCTTGATGTTGTTCGGGAATCCCAATGCCATTATCTCGCACGTAAAAGGTGGGATAAGGAGAATAGGGTATTTTGGCGTTTTTATTGCCTATTTTCGACTCAATAAATCCAATTTCAACCCATTTTTCGGGGTTGTCATTGTATTTAATGGCGTTACTGATGAGATTGGTGAAGAGTTCGGTGACTTGGGTTCGATCGCACTCAAGCGTCGGCAAAGGTCGGGGCAAACGAAAATCGACAGAAGCACGGGATTGACTCATTTTCAAGGTGGCGATCGCTTGTTGGACTAGCTCGTTCAAATCCGTCGGCTTGCGGGAAAGTTCAGCTCGACCCAGGCGGGAATAATGCAGCAGCGAATTAATCAGATTTTCCATGCGCTGGGTGAGACGCACTAGGGTTTGCAGTTTGGCGACGCCCGCTTCATCCAGAACATCCCTATAATCTTCCATCAAGAAATTTGCGTAGTTATGAATTCCCCGCAGCGGCTCCTTGAGGTCATGGGAAGAAATATAGGCAAAGGCATCCAATTCAGTATTGCTTCGCGCCAGTTCCAGATTCATTTTAGTCAGTTCGTCTACTTGACGCAAAATCAAACCCACTAGGGCACTTCTAAATTCCTGAGCTGCTTCAAGTTCGACGGTTCGCCAGGGATGAGACTTGAGTTGCACCGTTTCTTTCCACAATTCGAAGGATTGACGCGGGCACAGTTTCCTGACACCAGTTTCATCGACCTGGTAGCTATCTTCTGGATTGCCCGCCCAAGAGACCGTTTGAATGACCTCTGGACGAAACCACAGAAGATACTGTTTCTGAATTTTAGACAGCGTCAATACCAGCAATCCACTGGCAACATCTTTAAATTGCTCTGCAACGGGATAATGGCTGCTCAAACAGTCCGTGAAAAACATGTTGTCTTGCACTTCACGCTCTAACCATTGCACCAGATCCCGAACATCATCTAAATGCGGCGTTGCTCCCATGACGGTAATATCACCGTTAATACAGATCGCACAACCTTGCGCGCTTACCAACTCTAGTAAGGAGGGACAAGCTTGAATTAACCCCTCTCGTAGCGTCTGCGCCATCGCAATTGATTCGAGAAGGCGAGATTGCGCTGTATTTAACTCGATCTTGTAATCTAAATCGTCATTTTCCTCCTCAGACACCAATTCAAGAGACATCACTTGTCCCACAAACTCGCAGGCGGTCTGGAGTTCGTAACTCACGGGTTTGGGAGAATAATGATGGCAAGAGATCAATCCCCATAAAGCATTCCGTTTCGTCAGCGCAATGACCAAGGAGCCCACTACACCCATGTTTTGAAGATACTCAATATGAAAAGGCGAAACCCCACGCAAATTAGCTAGGCTCAGATCCAGCGGTTTGTGAGTCTTGGGATGGTGCGCGGGCACTAGGGCGACGGGAGGGTCGTTGACGTCAGGAATAACGCGGACCTTATTCAGAAAAAATAATTGTCTTGCTTCGTTTGGAATATCTGTAGCAGGATAATACAACCCCAGGTACGAGTCTTTCACACTTTCGCCTTTTGCTTCAGCCACAACCGTACCCGCCCCTTCTGGATCGAATTTGTAAACCATGACCCGATCGAACTTTGTCAGGTTGAGAAATTCCTGGGCGGCTGCTTCGCAGAGTTCCACCGTGGTTGTGGTTTCCTGGATTCGATCGGTTGCAGTTTTAACGGAGTGGTAAAAATTGAAGAACGTCGATGGGGATTTCGATTTCGTCGGTAATAGCTCAAGAATTGCGACGCCATCGTAGCGATGAATAATTCCATCAAACAACAGCGTTTTTCCCGATTGTTTGATCGAGATCCTTAAAGGATTAATGCTGTTGAAGTCGCCCCCAAAACTTTTTTTAAGTTCGCTGGCTTGTCGCGTACCCAGCAGTTTTTCTAATGGCTGATTTAACAATTGTTCGGGAGGGATTCCCAGAATTTCCTGCGTATTGTGACTGATTTGCAAAATTTCTAACTGTGGTTCTTCCAGCGCAAGCAAAACGCCATAGGGCTTAATAAAACCAGGAATTCGAATGGATTCTTCTTCGGTGCTAGGAAGTCCATTCACTGCGGATGATGCGATCGCTGGGGTTTGAATCATTCTCTCATCCTCATTCTGGCTGAGACGCCTCAAACCCAAAGTCACCTATCTCTATTTGTCTGCCCGATGGAACCAAGCAAACTGTCCTGCACAAGATGTTCTGGGGTTTTAGAGCGATCGGAAATCTTAATGTTCTGTAGATACTTAGCGATTTCCCTCTGCCCAAATCTTACCAGATCCAAATTGTTTGCTTCAGAGACTGTCTTCGTAAAACTTAATGAGATTGAACTTTTGTCAGTAACTTGATACTAAACTCTGTTTCTAGACAAGCTTTCTTGTACTCTAGGCTCCATAGCTCTAAATTGCAGTCATCATCTGGGCTTGAGGGAATCAGGCTGAGTTGAAACGTACGTGTAGCTGGATTGAACGTACTGCGAACCGATTGAATAGCATTGATTTGGCGACGGTCTAAAGCAACTGCGACTTTCAGAATAGCGCTGAGCTGATCGATAGTTTGACGTTCTGCCCTGGCTAAGGTTTGGTAGCTTTCATGTTTCTTTTTGGGTGCGCCCTTCCGGTGATAGCGTGCCAAATTCGCAATGATTTCAATTTCAGCATCTGTGTACCCCAATAACCCACCATTGCGGATCAAATAATAGGAGTGTTTGTGATGGGCAGAATGACTGATGTAATGGCCGCAATTATGCAAAATAGCGGCAGCCCATAATAATTCCCGTTTGTCTAGTCCCCATTGATGGAGTTGGCCGCGCGTCTGGTCAAACAGCGACAAGGCAAATTGAGCCACTTGTCTGGCATTGTCTAGGTTCACGCGATACTTTTGTGCTAAGTTGAGCGCGCTCCGCTGACGCACCGAACCTTGATAGCGCAACCGATCTTCGATCAGTCCGTGGTTGAGCATCCAGTCCACAATAATGCCTTCCCGCAGCGCGCGCACGCAGGAAGTTATCTTAGTCATACCCAGTTCTTCCATCACCTCCTGTAAAACCATTCCCCCTGCCAAGATGATTTCTGCTCGGCGCTCAGACATTCCTGGTAATTTGGCGCGATCGGCGAGGGACAGTTTCCGCAGCCGCTGGGTGAGAACTTGCAGGCGAGGGAGGGTCAACACATAGCCGTGCAGGGAAGTAGGAGCTGTACCTAAAGTTTCGCAAGCATCTAGGCGGATCAGACTTTCAATTGTCCCAGAGGTACCCACCATTTGAACTGTTTCACCAGGTTTGATGCTGGCTTTGAGATCTTCTAGAGGCCATTCCAACATCCCGCGCACGTAAGCGTGCATGCGATCGAACTCGCGATTGCTGATAGGATCTGTGGTTACAAATTCGTTTGTGAGCCGTACGGCTCCTACTTTGGTGCTGCTAAGGAATCGCGGATCGTGGCCATCCCCTAGAATCAGTTCTGTGGATCCACCCCCAATGTCAATGATGATATGGGGTTGATGGTTAAATTCTAGTCCTGAGAGCACGCCCAAATAGATCCGTCGTGCTTCTTCTTGTCCGGCAATCAAATCAATTTGCAAACCGAGTTGCGCTTCAACTTCGCGAACAAAATCTTTCCCATTGGGGGCTTCACGATGCACTGGTGGCAACCGCAATCACATGTTCTGCATTCCAGGCTTTGGCCATGTCTAGACAACGTCGCAGCGCGGCGATCGCCCTTGCCATTGCTTCTGTGGTCAGATTTCCGGTCTGGGGACAGCGCTCTCCCAGACGAACGGTACTTTTTTCAACATCGACAATATCGAAAGCGGGTAAGGCGGGGTTGATTTTGACCACCACCATGTGAATCGAGTTTGTCCCAATGTCGATCGCAGCCAGCATACGACTGTTGGGATCCGCTATTTTTGAGTTGGGTTGCATTACGGGACTTGGCAAGTTGGATAGCGCATCAATTGTCAGGTCTGCGGTCATGAAACACCTCGGGAATCTTACAGCGATCGCATTTTAGATGTTGGGTTCACAATCATTTGTGGCCCCATTCAAATTTACAGTAAGCCGATCGCATCACATCATTGCGATCGTTCCATCTATCTGAGAATAACGCTATAATTCTTACCAAAGTCTTACTTGTTTTTCATGAGAACTACGCGATTGTCTAGCAAAGGTCAAGTTATTATCCCAAAAGACTTACGGGAAGCTCATCAGTGGGAAGTTGGACAAGAATTAATTGCCATTGATGTGGGCGATGGGATTTTACTGAGGACAAACAACACCTTTCAGGAAACAACTCTTTCGCAGGTTGCAGGATGCTTGAAATACAGCGGAGAAGCTAAGAGTTTAGAAGAAATAGAAGACGCCATTCGTCTAGGAATTCTGGAGGAGTGGCACGATCGCAGTGGACACGAATATTGTGGTTAGACTGCTCGCTTTGAAATCCGATCGGCCAGATTAATCCAAAATCCCTTTTAACTCCAACATAAATCCTGGCAACACGACATCCGTTCGTTAACTTTCAAAACCTGCTCATTTCATCCGAACCGCAAACGAGACTCTAAAATGAAAACATGCAAATCCGATCGCAGGAGTCATTCGTGGAGTCTCAATACAGTCCCGCCAAGATAGAGAAAAAGTGGCAAAAAACCTGGGCCGACCAAAAGCTGCACGATACCTCCACCGATCGCAGCAAGCCTAAGTTTTACGCGCTTTCCATGTTTCCCTATCCCTCTGGGAACCTCCACATGGGTCACGTCCGCGTCTATACAATTGTGGATGTGATTGCCCGTCTCAAGCGAATGCAAGGGTATCGCGTCCTCAACCCGATGGGGTGGGATGCCTTTGGGTTGCCTGCGGAAAACGCGGCGATCGAGCGAAACATCCCTCCGGCCAAATGGACCTACGCCAATATCGATCAGATGCGGCAGGAACTCAAAAACCTGGGTATCTCCTTCGACTGGAACAAAGAAGTCACCACTTGCTCCCCAGACTATTACAAATGGACCCAGTGGATTTTCTTGCAATTTTTAGAAGCAGGCTTGGCTTATCAAAAAGAAGCCCTTGTGAACTGGGATCCGATCGACCAAACCGTCCTCGCTAACGAGCAAGTGGATAGCGAAGGTAAATCCTGGCGATCGGGGGCTAAAGTCGAGCGGAAACTCTTGCGCCAGTGGTTCTTCAAAATCACAGACTATGCCGAACAGCTTATACCAGACCTTGACCAGCTCAAAGGTTGGCCGGAGCGCGTGCTCCTCATGCAAGCCAACTGGATTGGCAAATCCACCGGAGCACACGTCACCTTCACAACCGAACAAGGCGACGATCTCACTGTCTTCACCACCCGTCCCGATACCCTCTGGGGCGCAACCTTCATGGTGATTTCTCCCGAACATCCATTGGTGGAAAAACTCACAACGCCCAAACAGGCCAAGGCTATTAAAGCCTACCAAGCGGAAGCCGCAGGCAAAAGCGAAATGGACCGTACTGCGGAAGGTCGGGAAAAAACAGGCGTCTGGACGGGAAGTTACGCCATCAATCCAGTCAACGAGGCTAAAGTTCCCATTTGGATTGCGGATTACGTCCTCGTAGACTACGGCACTGGGGCGATCATGGCTGTCCCCGCGCACGATCAGCGGGACTTTGAGTTTGCCAAAACCTTTGATCTGCCGATTCAACTCGTGGTGCAACGCGACGTTAAAATCTCTGATTCCCCATTCCAGGTCGTGGCGCAACCCCCCAATGATCCATTAGATGCAAAAACTATGACCAAAGCCTACCCTGATGAGGGAGTGATGGTCAATTCTGGTCCTCTGGATGGGGTGCCCGCAGGCAAAAGTAAAGGACAAAGTGTAGATGCTGCTGTTCAGTGGTTAGAAGCCAACCAGAAGGGTAAGGGAACCGTCAACTACCGCCTGCGAGATTGGTTAATTTCCCGGCAACGCTACTGGGGGTGTCCGATTCCGATCGTGCATTGCCCAGACTGCGGCATTGTTCCCGTCCCAGCAGACCAGTTACCTGTTGCCTTGCCGGAAGATGTGGAAATCTCAGGCAAAGGATCGCCCTTGGCTAAACTCGACACCTGGGTGAATGTGCCCTGTCCCACCTGCGGCACCCCCGCCAAACGCGAAACTGACACGATGGATACCTTCATGTGTTCCTCGTGGTACTACATGCGCTATCCCGACGCCCAAAATAGTGAGGAAGTGTTCGATCGGGCGATCGCCAATGATTGGATGCCCGTAGACCAATACGTGGGCGGCATCGAACATGCCATCTTGCACCTGTTATATTCGCGGTTCTTTACAAAAGTGATGCGCGATCGCGGCTTCCTCGCCTGCGACGAACCGTTCCAGCGTCTGCTCACCCAAGGCATGGTTCAAGGCAAAACCTACAAGAACCCAAAAACCGGGAAATACGTGACCCCACAAACCATCAAAGACTTCGCCAATCCTGTCGATCCAGGCACGGGCGATGCCTTGGAAGTGGTATACGAAAAAATGTCCAAGTCCAAACACAATGGTGTCGCCCCTGGCGATGTCATCGCAAAATACGGTGCAGATACTGCCCGAATGTTTATTCTTTTCAAAGCCCCACCGGAAAAAGATTTGGAATGGGATGATGCCGATGTAGAAGGCCAATTCCGCTTCCTCAATCGCGTCTGGCGTCTTGTCACCGAAACATCCGTGGGTGTGGATGGCGCAAGGCATTGCGCCCCTACCTCCAACTTCAAAAACTTAACCAAAGAAGAAAAAGACCTGCGTCGTGCGATCCATACCGCCATCAAAGAAGTCACCGAAGACTTACAAGATGACTATCAATTCAATACGGCGATCGCCGAATTAATGAAACTCAGTAACGCCCTCACGGATGCAAAATGCAAGCAATCCAGCGTTTATGGGGAAGGCATTGCAACCCTCGTGCGCTTATTGGCCCCCTTTGCCCCCCACATTGCTGAAGAACTCTGGCATCACTTGGGCAACATAGAATCATTGCATCTTCAGAGTTGGCCTCAGCTCGATTCAGATGCACTCATTGCCGATGAAATTACGTTAGTTATTCAAGTCATGGGCAAGACTAGAGGTACTGTGCAGGTGCCTGCCAGCGCCACCCGTGAAGAATTGGAAGACTATGCCCGTAATTCTGAAGCAGGTCAGAAACACTTGGAAGGCCAAACTATCAAAAAAGTGATTGTAGTGCCTGGAAAACTGGTTAACTTTGTTATTGGATAAATTGAGGAAATATCTGAACCCTTAACAACTGTGCATAAGTCTCTATCTCAAGCCATTCAGCACCTCGCCGCACACCCAAAGCGCGATCGCATCCATAAATTGCTGTACTGGGTCTGTAAAGGGCAGTGGGAAAATGCAACCGCCAAACTCGATCGGACTCCCATTGATGTGCTTCTGCAAAAATTAGTGCAGAAGGCACCAACCTTAGAAATTTTGGAACGGAGAATTCATAAAGCTGCCTCCGTTCTCAATAAATCAGAAACCTATACTCGCATCGCCTCAGTAATAGTGCATAGTTGCACAGACTATTACGCATCCATCACCACCCACGTTGACCCAGACAATGATTCTGAGGATTTATTTGAATTGCTGACAGGTCTTGCCCTTGAAGATGAAACCACTCCCATAGCTGCTATAACAGTGCCGGATCGATTTGAAATCAGGCGACTTCTCATGCAACAGATGCCGCCCTTAAAAATCAAAATTCTGTTGTTCTCCGTCCTCCGCCATCCCTTTTCTTTTGAAACAATGGACTGGATAGAATTAAAGGCCAAAACCTTAGATGAATGGGTTGAAGAACTCCTCCAATCCTTTCCTTCAATACAAAGCCTCGAACCTCAACTGTTAGAGCAAGCTGCAACATTGACCACCCTAGACCAAAGCACCCAAGTTGCAGATGTTATTGTTCAAACCCTCCGCCTCAAAACTCGCTAACATTGAGCCCCTAGCTGGATATGAAATCGTCTCAACCTCTACCAGAGAAACCATTGGCCTTGGATGGGAAAACCCTACTCCAGCGATATCAAAGTGGAGATAGAACCTTTAAATCCTTCACTTTAAGAAATTTGGACTTAATTGGAGCAGACTTAATTGGAGCAGATTTTTCTGGGGCTAATTTATCCGGTACAAATTTATGCTTAGCGTACTTGAATCGGGTTAATTTCAGAGACAGCCACTTAGTGTGTTGTCAATTGAGTGGTGCAACCTTGAATCAAGCTAATTTTAGTAAAGCTAACTTGCGCGATTCCAACCTACACGGTGCCTCGTTGCAAGGTGCAGTATTATTTGGTGCAGATCTAGGCTTAGCGGACCTCAGCGATGTCAATTTAATTGATGCAGATCTTCGCGCTGCAAACTTGTGCAATGCCAACTTAACTGGAGCTTGCCTGCGCGGTGCCAACTTCAGGGAAGAATCTTTAGTCGATAACACCATGCTCCAAGGCGCAATCTTAGATAACGCGGATCTCCAGGGTGCAAACCTTAAGGGCGCTAACTTGGACAGAGTTAGTTTAAAGAATGCCAATTTAGCCCATGCCAATTTAAATGGAGCATTCCTCAAAGGGGCCCATTTAGAAGGAGCAAACTTACAAGGGGCCATTTTGTCAGATATTAACGGCTCAAACGTCAATTTAAGCCATGCCAATTTGCATGACGCCAAGCTAGAAAGAGCAAATTTAGAGCGCGCTGAGCTTTTTAAAGCAAATTTAACGGGTGCCATTCTGGCTGATGCCAAGCTGGGTTATGCCAATTTACGAGAGGCGGATCTAAGTACTGCAAAATTGACCCGCGCTGACTTAAACCATGCCTATCTTCAGCTCGCAAATTTTACTGAAAGTGCATTGATTAAGGCTTATTTGGCTAGAGCTGACCTGTCTGGAGCAAACCTGAGCCGTGCGAATTTGTTTGGTGCGGAGTTAAGTAGCGCCACTGTATTCCGAGTTATTTTTGCAGAAACCACCATGCCTGACGGTCGTATTGCTGGCATTTAAGAGATGTCTCAATCCATTCACTTTGTCAGTGACGGGGTTGACCCTAGGCAATCTAATGGCACAATGGGCAACAGCACACGTAAAACGATATGAACTGTGGCCCAAGTTGTCTTAGAGAATATTTGTAAAAGCTTTCCAGCTCGCCGAGGCGATCGCCCCCAAACCTTAGGAATGGTTGAGCCTAGTCTGGCGGCTTCTAGTCCCGATACGCCTAAACCGACCTCCGCTAGGGAAATCGACATTCTCAGTCACATCAACCTCACCATTGCAGATGGGGAGTTTATGGTGTTGGTGGGTCCGTCTGGATGTGGCAAAAGTACCCTCCTCCGACTCATTGCAGGATTGGAAACCCCCACGGCAGGGAACATTTTGGTCAGCGATCGCCGAGTAAACGATCTGCCCCCAAAGACCGCGATATTGCGATGGTGTTTCAAAGTTACGCGCTCTACCCTCACATGACGGTCTACGATAATTTGGCCTTTGGACTGCGCCGCACGCGATTTCGATCCCAAGGATTCAACGCCCAAGCTATTGGAGATCAATGGCTTGGAAACGTCACGCGGATGTTACCCAAAGCGATGAGTTATCGGTCCAAACAAGAACTGGCCGTCGAGCAGCAGGTGCATCGAGTGGCACAGATGTTGGAGTTGGATGCGTTGCTTCAGCGTTTGCCTAAGGAGTTATCTGGAGGACAAAAACAACGGGTTGCCCTAGGACGAGCTATGGCAAGAGATCCGCAGGTATTTCTGATGGACGAACCGCTCTCTAACCTAGATGCAAAACTGAGAGCCCAAACCCGCGCTCAAATCGTGCAGCTCCAGCGACAATTGGGCACCACCACTATCTATGTCACCCACGATCAAACCGAAGCCATGACGATGGGCGATCGCATTGCGGTCCTCAACGGAGGAGAAATTCAGCAAATTGCTGCGCCTCTAGAACTCTACAAACATCCGGCCAATCGGTTTGTGGCTGAATTTATTGGTTCGCCGCCCATGAACTTCATTGATGTAACGGTCAAAGATGCCACCCATCTTTATCATCTATCCTTGAAGTGCCCTACCCGAAAATGGGGAACGAACCCTCGACCCAGTCACGTAGGACGCTCCATCACTCCTGGGCATTCGGCCAGAGCATTTGAGCGTGACCGCCAAAAATTCCCAGAGTTTGCCTGTAGAGGTTCTATTAGTAGAAGCTTTAGGTCATGAAACCTACCTATCCTGCTTGCTAGAGCTAGACAACAGTACTAAATCTCATCTCCAAGCTCGGATCGATCCCCAGGAAGCAGTAAGGGGAGGCGATCGCATCGGATTGGCCATCGATCGCGAACAAATTCATTTGTTTGAACGAGAGAGCGGGATCGCTATTTCTCCGCTATAGAGAGTTCAGGAATTTGAGGAGTGCATCGCGATCGCCCTGAGCCATTGTTCTAAAGTTTTCTTTAGATCGCTCCGCTTCACCCCCATGCCAAAGGATCGCCTCCTCCAAAGTCTGGGCTCGACCATCGTGGAGATATCCAGAATAGGGCAGTACTGCCTGAGTGAGCCCCAGTCCCCAAAGGGGTGGCGTTCTCCACTCATTTCCAGTCGCTTCAAAGTCTGGTCTACCATCCGCTAGTCCTGCTCCCATATCGTGAAGCAGCATATCTGTATAAGGATGGATAGTTTGGTTTGCGATCGCTTTCACTTCATGATTTCCAGTGCGTAGTTCGGCCACATGACATGCCGTGCAATTGGCCTGAGCAAAAAGCTTCTCACCTTTTTTGACCACCCGATCGCTCGTTAACGTTCGAGCGGGTACCGCTAAGGTCTGAGTATAAAATGTGGATGCCCTCAAAGTTTTAAGATCGATCTCACTTTTGCCATCTTGTTCGGGAAAGAGGGGATTGGTAACACCCATATCGTTGATGTAGGCTGCGGCATTCTGCTGGAAGAGATTGGGATTATTTGCTTTAAGGCCAAAGCGGCCTAATACTAAAGCTTTCTTGCGTACATCCCATACGCGATTTGGCTTACCTGAAATCCCGTCTCTATTGTTGTCATCAGGGTCGGCAAGGGCAACAATGGCTTTTCAGGAATGGCTTCCAACAGTCCCCGACCAAAAACAGGAGGTGGAACGCGAGGAGAGGTCAACACATTGTTTGGAAGCGGTTTCCCATCAGGTAATGTAATTTTAAAGACAGGCGATCGCAGTTTATACGGCTGGCCATCTCCATAGGTTCCGCTTTGTTCTTGAAACTCAAATTCCACATCCGCCTTAGGCTTAACACCAAAAACAGCCTGGTCTTGAATCTGAGTTCCCAATCTCGGTACGGGAGGTGCATTGCCCAGCGTTACAGAGGCTTGCGGTTGAGACGCAAACAGAGAGCTTTGCCGTTTATTGGTCCCACTCGCTGAAATGGGCTGATTAGCGCCGACTGAATGACCGACTGGCAAACTCACCCGTACTAGCAGATTCCCTTTGGCTGGCATTCCACGTCCATCGCCAACGTGACAAGCGACACAAGACGAATTATTAAAGAGCGGCCCCAATCCAGCATTGACAAGGGCTGGCGCTGTTACAAACGTTGCTTCAAATGCGCGATCGCCCTCAATATGAAGCGCTAATTCCTTCTCGCTCAAATTAGGTGCGGGTTGTCCAAACCCCTGATGAGTGCGATTGGAAACCGTTGTTTCTCCACCTGAAAGCGGAATTACGGGCGGAGACCACAAATATTGACTCAACACGAAAGACACACAAATAGATGCAAGAACAGCGATAGAAAAAACTCTCAAAAACTTGAGCTGTTTGTTGCCGGGAAATCTGAGGAGTGACTCCATTAGCTTTGCACCACTAAAGGTTTGACTTGTTTTTCAATGGTTTCGCGGACTGCATTAATAGCTGCCTGGGTGGTTTTAATAGAATCTGCCGCTTTAGGGTCGAGAATTGCTTTTTCAAAGGGATCCGGAATTCGATCTATTGCATCCATCGCCGACTTGAATTCTGCTTTAACTTTGCTGTCTAGATCTGGCTTTGCTTGGGCAATAAAGGCGCTCAAACTCTTGCCACTAGTGTTTGCATCTGGGAAGCTGCCTAAGTAAACATTTTGAGATCCCTGAAGATTACTTTTCATATCCGTTAAGGTATTAAAACTAAAACGGCTTTCAGCCAGTTTTGGGGCTTTTTCCTCAAAGGTTTTACCCATCTTTTCATTGGCAACCTCATCCAGACTATCCAGCATTCCCTGAACCATTTCTTCTGCACCGGCTTGAAGGGTTGGATAGACTTTGTTGTCGCTCGTCCCTGCGGTGGCCAGTACTTCTCGGTAGGCAGGTTTTCCTTCTATTCCTTTACTCCAGCTTGTTGCTAAATCGCTCGCAACTTTGGCAAGATCTGCGCCTAACAACTGGAGATATTTGAGATCTCGCTGACCTAAATCTGTGTGCTTCCGGCTTTTCTCGTTCCCAAAAAGTAGATATTCTATAACATGAAACCCTTTCTCGGTTTCTTTCATTTTGCTGACGGAATCAGCCGTCAGAGATTGGCCGCTTTTGAGCATGGCCTTAAAGTCTGTTTCATTAATAGGCCAGGTATCGAGCGACCCATCATACCCCAGCGAATCCGCCGGACCAAACCCAAAACACTCTGTTTGCTCCCAAGCGGTACGCGCCCCAAACCAAGCCTTTTGAGCGTTCTTCAACGTCTCATCGTTAGGCGACTTGACCATCCCGTCAATCGCTTGTGAGAGGGCTTTGGCCCGTTCGGCAAAGAGGTTGTTGTTGGGGATCACCACTTTGTCAACAAAGTCGTTAAGAATCTGCGGATCGAACTTGACATCGGTTGCAGCCACGTTACTTGTGCCTGACGAAACAGTTGCAGATGGGGCATCACTACTCCCGCAACTACTTATCAGTAATGACGCAATCACAAAAAAGGATGTACCGATCGAGAAAAGCAGAATTGGTCGTGAGCCCATGTCTAGATACCGATCCTCATTAAGATTTTTGTCAGTTTTTCAAATGCCATTAAGTTTAATGCCATTTAGTATCAGTTGCGTTGTGGATTGAATCCCAGTACACAATGTGTAAAAACCTGTAGCCTAGACTCACTTAAAGTCAAACAAACTAAATACACTAAGCTTCCATAGCACTGTACAGCAGTATAGGCAAAGAACTTAGAACCCTCCCCCCTGATACGCAAAAAAGTTGTTCTGTCTTCAGGAAATTCTAAGTGCCTTCCTTATTGCATATTCTTTTCAATTGTCCTAGTCTGAAATCTAGAGCTTAAAGGATATTTTTGTCAAGTGGGATATTTTGATGTGGCCATTGAGGAGATTGAGATCTATGAATTTGGATGATGTCTTTCGGTTGTAGGGCTTCCTTTGTTGCAGACACATGTGGTAATCGTTCCACATTTAAGGCACAATCTAGAAACTGAGTTAGCTTTTACTGCCAGCGCAGCAGTAAACCCCTTTGGAGTCAATTAAACATCCCAGAATGAAAGATCTCGATCTAAAAACAACTATTAGCCTACTCAATGCCATCATGGAAGCTGAACTAGCGGGGGTGGTTCGCTATACTCATTACTCTCTTATGGTTACAGGTCCAAACCGGATCCCAATTGTACAATTTCTAAAGGCGCAAGCCAGCGAATCTTTATTACACGCTCAACAAGCTGGCGAGATTATTACGGGTCTGGATGGCCACCCTTCTTTACGAATTGCTCCACTAGAAGAAACATTTAAGCATTCTGTCTATGATATTTTGCTAGAAAGCTTGAACCATGAAAAAGACGCCCTGGATTTATACAAGCAGCTCCTAGAGGTGGTCACAGATGCCAGCGTTTATTTAGAAGAGTTTGCACGGGGAATGATTGGACAAGAAGAGCTACATGGAATGGAGCTAAGAAAGATGCTGCGAGACTTTAGCCCTCATGATGCTTGATGAGATGAGGTTTTACGGGGAGGGTTGGTCTGGGCTGTGGTGCGATAGAGCTTTGCAGGGGCTGTTGCGACAGGATCTGGGCCGCCATGACCCACTTCAAACTGAATCATCATGGCATTATCTTCATGGTCTAGGTTATGGCAGTGCATCATATACTTACCCTGAATGGGCTGCCCATCTCGACTGGGAAAGCGCACAATAGCACGAATTGTTTCGCGCTCTCCTAGGAAAAAGGTATCTTTCCAGCCACGCTCATAAGGTAGAGGAGGTTTACCATTGCGATCCAGGATTTGGGCCTCAGCTAAATGCACATGCACTGGATGCACTCGGCCTGCTTCGGGATTTTTAAAGACCCAAATTTCCGTTGCGCCTGCTCTAGGGTTCGCATCAATGCGATCGTGGTCCCAGCCTAAGTGATTAATCACCCATTTGCCACGCTCTTTTTTAAAGAGAAAGGTTCGAGTGGGTAGAGTTGGCGTAGGCTTTAGAACTTCCAAAGAACGAAACTGACGCGGAATACTGCTGTCATCGTTTGCAGTACGGACAACATCAAAGCGCATAACGGGCAAGATCTGGCGGGTTTTCACTCCATCTTGTGTCACGGTCTTTACATGGTGTAAAAACACTTGGCTACCAACCGGATAACGAGCAAAATCAACGATCGCGTCATATCGCTCTGCTGCCGCAACTCGTAAAGATTCCGTTGGCATATTCACAGACACAGGTTCTGCCAATAGCCCACCATCTCCGCCAATCACCACTAAGGTTTCGGGTGTTGTTTCGGACAGGGAACGGCTCAGCATGAGTCGATAGGTACGAGCTGCTGAGGTATTTAAAATCCGAAACCGATATTTGCGATTGGCTACTTCAAGTCGAGGCCACGGCGCACCATTGACTAAATCGATTTCACCGTAGAGCGTTTGAGTATCCGCATCTCGAAAAAGGGAACCATCCGTTGCTAGCCGTTTGTTTTGCAGAATGAGCGGAATGTCATAGTCGCCTTTTGGCAACGGTAAATTTAACTCATAATCGTCTTCGACAATATACATCCCAGCTAAACCCATCTGGATATTGCGGGAAGTTTTGTCCATCGAGTGGTCGTGGTACCAAAGGCTAGCAGCGCGATCGTTGGGATAGTGATAGTCCTTGTAAAATCCTGGTGCCACAATATCCATGGTGTAGCCGTCATACTGGGGTAAGGATGCCATGCCATGCAGATGGGTCACTAAGCTTAGGGGTTCCCCTTCACTATCTTGGTCCAGTTTGTTGATCACGCGGAGAACTGTTTTGCGTTGATGGGTGGGCGATCGCCCACCCCGTTGTCGGATGGTGGGTCCTGGCATAATACCGTTGTAACCCCAAATTTCAGTTTTGCGACCGGGAAGAAATTCTACCCAGTTTCGCTGCACTGTTAGCTCGTAGTAGTCTGTTGTAGCATCCCGACGAATAGGTTCTAAAGTGGGAGGAATGGGGAGTGATGCCTGAAAGTATCTGAGAGTAGGACTGGATGACTTTTGCATCAGTCTGCGAATGCTCAGAGAAAAGGCAATCACACCACCGGACAACAGCCCAATCTTGATTAAATTTCGTCGGGATAGTTTCATAGGTGCTAAATTAAGTAAGTTCCCAAAAGACTACTTATTTTTTTGATACCCTACATTCTGCACCAAGCTTGATGGACTTGAAGCAGTCACTTTCCACTCATCTGTCAACGACTTTACATAAGTGTCTTTGAATTTTTCCATCTGATTGACCCGGAATATTGCAATAGGTGTCGTGATGGTAAATAGAGTGAAAACACCAAGACACATCCAAACAAATTTATGCATGGATTTTGCAGGCATAGGCTTTGTAGCTTGATTCATAAACAACTATCCTGGATAAAAAGGCGTCAATTTCGTAGAGATAGGAATTGATTGTGCCTAGGTAAGAGGCATATAGGGAAATAAAGGGTGCCAACACATTGCTGTGGCAGCAATCATCAAAGAAAATATCCAGAAAAAGATGGTTTTAGATTTAATGTGCTTATTTTTCCAAAGCTGGTGTAAGATTGCCCAGCTCACCAACCACCCTACCAATAGCATAGTTTCTTTGCCAGTGTAGCTACCAATATTGCCCCATAGCTTACTAGGGTTCTGGCTACCTGGAATCCATGCACCCAGTTTTGCAATGAAGGCTTCCCGTGCTTTTGAGGTGTCAGCTAGGTGATGAACGACCATCATTGCAAAACAACCTATTGCGGCACTTACAAAGGCGGCGGCGGCTACCCCCGAGTCAGTGGGAGTTACATCTGAACCCTGGGACAGCCCTTTTGGAAACTGCTTGATCTTTCTCCAAGCTCTACCATAGGCGGGTTCTTGAAGTGCTGGACCTTGTAGTCCAGATCCTTGTCGTGTCGAAGTCATGGCCAAACTCTCCTCAATTTTAGATAGTG
>JAAURS010000168.1 GCA_012032135.1 Acaryochloridaceae cyanobacterium RU_4_10
TCTCCCTTGCCGCGTTCGACTACTTTGGTGTCGCCCGTGACGATGTTAACGCCCGTGCAAGCTGCTGCCGTTTGGATGGATTGCACGACCTGCCAAAGGGTTTCCATCGGTAGCCCTTCTTCGAGGATGAAGCCCAAGCTGAGGTAGAGGGGCTTGGCTCCGGCCATCGATAGGTCATTGACGGTTCCACAGACGGCCATTGCACCAATATCTCCGCCAGGGAAAAACAGGGGAGAGACGACGTAGGAATCGGTGGTGAAGGCCATCCGTCCGTGGGACAATTCCAGCCGTGCGGCATCGTGTTGCCAGTCTGGATCGGTTCCGAAAACAGGCAGCAACAGTTGCTCGATGAGTTGGTGCATAAGTCTGCCGCCCCCGCCGTGAGCCATGAGGACGTGGGGGTATTGTTGCAGGGGAATGGGGCATTGGGTGAGAAAGCGAGCTGAAGTCATGGGGCTAGAGCGCTGCTACAGCAGGCATCTGACGATAGCGATAGTAAGCAGCGCAGGCTCCTTCGGAGGACACCATCGGCGCACCAAGGGGATGGTTGGGGGTGCAGCGAGTGCCAAAGGCCGGACATTCTTGGGGTTTGCGGATGCCTTGTAAAACTAAACGCCGCTGATGCACTCATTGGGCGTTGCCACAGCGGGAGGGGCAATCGCGGGGAGTAACCCTTTATGGCGCACATCGAAGCGCGCAAATTCAGGTTTGAGGCCCAGTCCGCTGGCCGGAATTGTACCGATGCCCCGCCAGGTCTGGGGCACGATCTCAAAGACTTTTTGCAGAAGGGCTTGAGCGGTTTCGTTGCCTTGTAAGCGCACCGATCGAGCGTAGCAATTTTCAACTGTGGCCTCTCCGGTTTCGAGTTGGTGGATGCAGTGGTACAACCCTTGCAGAATATCCACGGTTCAAACCCAGTGACAATAATGGGAATGCGGTACCGAGCGGCGATCGCCTCATATTCCCGATACCCCATAACGGTACAGACATGACCTGCGGCCAGAAAGCCCTGCACTTGGCAGTCAGGGGAGGACAGGATCGCGTCCATTGCTGGAGGGACGCGCACGTGAGAAACGAGCAGGGAGAAGTTGGGAAGGTTTTGTTGCTGGGCTTGATAGACGGTCATGGCCGTGGCGGGGGCGGTGGTCTCGAAGCCGACGGCAAAGAATACGACTTCTTTATCGGGATTGGCCTGGGCAATGTTGAGGGCATCGAGGGGAGAATAAAGGAGCCGCACATCCCCACCCTTGGCTTTAACACCGAGCAGATCGCCGTGCTCTGGACTGCCGGGGACGCGCAGCATATCGCCAAAGGAGCACAAGATGACGTCGGGCAGGGCGGCAAGGGCGATCGCCGTATCGATAATTTCTGCCGAAGTCACGCAGACGGGACAGCCGGGGCCGTGAATGAGGGTAATGTCACGCGGGAGGAGGTCATCTAGGCTGTATTTGACAATGGAATGGGTTTGACCGCCGCAGATTTCCATGACCGTCCAGGGGCGGGTGGTTAGGTGGGCGATCGCTTTGGCATAGTGGTGGACGGCTTCAGCGTTGCGGTATTCATCGACGTATTTCATGAGACAAGCTCCGCGAGAATGGGGAACTCAGATAAGGAGATTATTAAAATTAATTGAATCTATGCCTAAGGATAGAAGGTGTAGATGTAAGTCCAAGTCAATTGTCAACACAAGAAATTTACCCTTCGCTAGATGGGCAATACCTGAATCTGTTAGTTCCAGTCTTGTAAAGCAACTCTCATCTGTAGCAATTTGGCTCTCAACATAGAATTCTTGAAATATCTCATTATTTTTAGTTAAGTTTTTGACTAGAGCAAGACATTTCCCTCTTTCTGGTTCTTGCAAATTTCCTAGAAGATTGCAAAGCTCAGTAAGAATATTAGGTGTTGCAACAATAAGATTAAATTCGTTAATTAAGTTGTAGAGAAGATCAAAGCTGTTTTTGTCAAACTGGCTTGTACGTGGAAATTTAGATAAACGATCTGGATTAATACATCCCACTACATAGACAAGCAGGAGATTTGCATCAACTATAACTCCTTTATTTTTATTTCGGTTGATTAGACTTAGAATACCTTCCACTAGACGCTTCTGATTTTCATGAACTCAACTCTACCTGTTGTTGCATTGACCCCAAAAATCTTATACTCCCTTTTCGAGGTTTTGGGCCTCAAAACACTTATTTCAGAAAATTTATCAAGACGATCGGTATTTTCAGTTGGAACACTTACGTCATAACCAAGAGTTATAAGCCACTGCTTTCTGTCATCAGAAAGTTGTACTTCTTCTAATCGGATATCACTAAGATTTTCTCCCATATTTTTTTTAACCTGC
This sequence comes from Acaryochloridaceae cyanobacterium RU_4_10, assembly GCA_012032135.1. GTDB lineage: Bacteria > Cyanobacteriota > Cyanobacteriia > Thermosynechococcales > Thermosynechococcaceae > JAAURS01. The sequence goes on from JAAURS010000168.1 coordinate 2,351, forward strand.
CCGAGAAATCCATAAGCAGACTCGATTGCTGATTTGAAATCAATGTGTGGGTTCGAGTCATTGTTTGCAATACTGTTCATGATTCTTAGAGTCTAATTTGCGATCCAAGTAGTGTGAGGTTATAAAAAGGTAACATACCTTTATTCTAGACATGCCCTTTAACATTTTCTTCATGGGTTAACCAAAAGGGATGGTAGGTTTGCAACGTCTTCATGTACTGTACCCGCTCGAACTGACTGGGGTCGGGGCAGTTTTGCTGACTCATGGTGCCTCGCAATTGCGAGACCGATGCATACTCGTGTTCCGCGAGCCAGTTTTCCAGATCCCGTTCGATGCTGCGCAAGTGATCGATCCCGTGGCGCAGTAGAGCCGCGACGATTTGAGTTACAGCAGCCCCCGCCATCAGCCCCCGCACCACATCCTGGGCATTATGAATGCCGCTAGTGGCCGCTAGATCGGCTGGAATGCGACCGTAGAGAATACCAATCCAGTGCAGGGGAAGCCGCAAGGCTTGAGGCGTACTCAACAGAAGCTGAGGCCGCACTTCCAAGGCTTCAATATCAATGTCGGGTTGATAGAAGCGATTGAACAGCACCAAGGCATCGGCTCCCGCTTCGCAGAGACGTTTGGCCATGTTAGCAGTGTTGCTAAAGAAGGGGCTGAGTTTGACCGCGACTGGAATGGTTACCTGAGCTTTTACCTGTTTTAGAATCTCCAAATATTGCGCCTCAACTTCAGCGCCTGACAGCTCTGGGTCGGTGGGAATCCAGTAGATATTGAGTTCGAGGGCATCGGCTCCAGCTTGTTGGATGTCTTGGGCGTATTCAACCCAGCCACCCATAGAGGAGCCGTTCAAGCTCCCGACGATCGGAATCTCTAAGGCTTCTTTGGCTTGCCGAATATGCTCCAGATAATGTTCTGTGCCGACGTGGAAGATCTCCGGTTCTGGGAAGTAGGTGAGGGCTCGGCGAAGCTTTGTGTGCCGTATTCGAGATGGTGGTGTAGTTCCAAGACATCTCGCTGGATCTGCTCTTCAAATACCGAATGCATGACCACCGCAGCAGCTCCAGCATCTTCCAGGTGTTTGAGGGTATCCAGTTCTTCACTGAGGGGAGCGGCAGCTCCAACGACGAGGGGCGATCGCAGCGATAATCCCAGATAGGTTGTGGTTAAATCCATCGGGTTTTCTCCGTTTTTTAAGCGCTTAAGGTCTGAATCCAGGTGAAATCATGCTCGCTGACCGGAGGAGTCGGTTGCTGGGTATAGTCAATGGTCAGATCTAACGCAGCTTCTCGATACACGGTGTCTAACAATTCATGCAGATCGATCGCAGGTTCCTCATCCCGCGATCGCAGCGGCAATGGAAACAGTGGTATTGTATCCCTCAGATTAAATGCATAAAGGTCTGCGGCGGGACGGCGATCGGCTCGGCTCACTAAAATTCGATAGTCCGATTGCATGCCCCCAGAAACGGGTTTCGGATCTCCAGTTCGCAACAGATCCACCTCAACCAGATTGGCATCGCTGCTCAAAACTTTCTGACGTTTGGCATCGTATTTCTGCTTCCCTTCCCCCCGATCGCTTATTTTTGGGCGATAACACTTCTATGACTGTCACAACCATCCCAGTGCCGACTTCACGGATTTCTAAATATCGCTCTTGCACGTCTTCAGCCATTGGAACGGTGACGGCTAGCGGAGCGCTTAGGGTTGCCGTTGCAAGATTTGGGCTGGCAGAGTTCGTGCCTTTTTGAAACACTGATACATCTGGAATCCCTACCAGCAAGGCGTCTGAATACACCCGTTTTTCTACAGCCGCCCGATACTTGGGTGTAATGACGGTATTGAGCGATCTCGCTAGCACCGCAATCAACCCAAAATGCACTTCAGACCATAATTCTGGATTTTCCAGATAAGGATTCATTCCTGGAAAGTTGAGTGTCATTTGCACTACCTCTGCAACACAGTACGAATGCGTTCTCGAAATAAGCGGACGATCGATCGAGAAACGCTGTCCGAAATAATTTTGGTTGTGGTTCGAGGGTGTGGGGCGATCGCAACCATATTTGATTTCCTGCATATCTATACGATATTGTAACGTTCATCCTCGTTAGGAGAACTCCAAGCACTATGGAGCTGACATGAATGGGGAAATCACCTCGTTTAGCTACCTTTTTCCTTTTTAGGCTAGTTCCAAGGACGGGTTGCAAGAAGGGCGATCGCGTTGGCATAATGCTAGGTAGAGTCTGCATAACAGTATTCATTTGTGTATTTCATGACTGGAAGTCCTCTGTAAAACATCATGAGCATTACGTTAACCTCCGAACAAGAGAAAGTGGTTCAAAATCTATTATCGACTAGACATTACCAAAGGTCGGAGGAGGTAATTCAAGCAGCCTTGAATTTACTTGAGGAGTATGGCGTACAGTATGAACAGTGGGTCAACGAGACACGGGGAAAAATTGAGGTTGGCCTACAGGAACTTGAGCGAGGAGAAGGAATCGATCTAGATGTTGCGATGGAGCAACTGACAGCCAAAGTTCAGAATGCACGCAAACAGACTTTATGAACCGCCGCTGCATCATCGCTATTTTCTATGAAAAAGTAACTACCTAGAGAGAAGTAGGACGAGCCGCTAAGTATTGATACATCTGCCAGCGCGTATTGACTTCCGCTTGGGCTTCCTTGAGCAATCGCTTTGCATCCTCTGGGTTGCTGCGGGAGAGCATCTTGAAGCGGTTTTCGCTGTACATGGCGGTTTCGACCGGGAGTTTAGGCGATCGCGAGTCCAGCAACAACGGATTTGCGCCCTGTTCCGTGCGGCGCGGATCGTAGCGGTAGAGAAGCCAGCGCCCCGAATCTACTGCCATCTTTTGCTGCTGCATCCCTTTCTGCATATCGATGCCGTGGGCGATACAGTGGGAGTAAGCAATAATCAACGACGGACCGTTGTAGGATTCCGCTTCTAGGAACGCCCGCAAGGTATGTTCGTCCCGTGCGCCCATCGCAACGCTGGCGATGTAGACATTGCCATAGGTCATCGCCATGAGCCCTAAGTCCTTCTTCGGTGAGGGTTTGCCCCCAGAGGCGAATTTAGCCACTGCCCCCTTGGGAGTAGATTTGGACATTTGACCGCCCGTGTTGGAATAGACCTCCGTATCCAGCACCAGGATATTCACATTCCGACCGCTGGAGAGAACGTGATCGAGGCCGCCGTAGCCGATATCGTAAGCCCAGCCATCGCCACCGATCGCCCACACGCTTTTTTTAGCTAAATAGTCGGCGAGGGTTTGCAAGCTGGCGATCTTCTCGGTCAAATCGGGGGGCAGCATTGGCTGGTGCAGCCAGTTGGCGAGATACCCCTTGAGTTGAGCGATCCGCTCCCGTTGCTCGAAGATATCGGCTTCGTCGGTTTGTTCTGCGTTGGCGAGGGCAGCGCTCAATTCGGCAGGGATGGGAGAAACCGTTTGTCGGGTTAGGTCTTGCAGCAGGGCGATCGCCTGTTCGACATGCCGATCGAGGGCAATGCGGAAGCCCAACCCAAATTCGGCGTTGTCTTCAAACAAGGAGTTCGACCAAGCGGGGCCGCGTCCCTCGGCGTTGAACGTCCAGGGCGTGGTGGGTAAGTTGCCGCCGTAGATGGAAGAACAACCCGTCGCATTGGCAATTAACATGCGATCGCCAAACAATTGCGTCGCCAGTTTGATGTAGGGGGTTTCGCCACATCCAGCACAGGCTCCTGAAAACTCGAAGAGGGGTTCTTGCAATTGCTGCTGCCCGATTTTGTGCAGGTTGAGCTGGCTGCGATCGGGGTTGGGAAGTTGCAAGAAAAAGTCCCAATTCTCCCGTTCCGCTTCCCGCAGGGGCAGTTGCGGGGCCATGTTGATGGCCTTGAGGCGCGGTTCGAGTTTGTTTTTGGCGGGGCACACATCCACGCAGAGGACACATCCGGTACAGTCTTCGGCGGCAACCTGGATCGTGAACTTGAGGTCGGTCCAGTCGAGATCGCGGGCCTGGGTGCTTTTGAAGGTGGCAGGGGCATCGGCCAATCGTTCCGGTTCGTAGACCTTGGCGCGGATGACGCTGTGAGGGCAGACCATGACGCATTTGCCGCACTGGACGCACACATCTGGGTCCCATACAGGGATTTCGGTGGCGATGTTGCGCTTTTCCCATTGGGTGGTGCCCGTGGGGTAGGTGCCATCGACGGGGAGGGCACTGACGGGCAGGTCATCGCCGTGACGGGCTATCATGGGGCCTAAGACATCGCGCACAAAAGCGGGGGCTCGGTCGGGGACGGGGATATGGTGCGATGCGACGGCTGCGACGGCTCCTACGGCGACGGGTGTGCCTACGGGTACTTCGTGGAGGTTATCGAGGGTTTGGTCTACCGCAGTGAGGTTCATTTGCACGATCGCTTCGCCCTTTTTGCCGTAGGTTTTGCGGATGGCTTTTTTAATTTGGGCGATCGCGTCTTCTCTGGGCAGAACGCCTGCCAAGGCAAAGAAGCACACCTGCATGACGGTATTGATGCGACCTTTCATCCCTGCATCGCGAGCGACCTGGGTGGCATTGATGGCATAGACCTTGAGGCGTTTGGCCAGGATAATTTCCTGAAGTTGGGCGGGGAGTTGCTGCCAGCTTTCCTCAGCACTGTAGGGACTGTTGAAGAGCACCGTGGCTTCTGGTTTAGCTTCTTTTAAAACCTCAAACTTTTCGACAAACTCCCACTGATGACAGGCGACAAAATTCGCACTTTCGACGAGGTAGGGTGCGCGAATGGGGTCTGGACCAAACCGCAGGTGAGAAACCGTCACCGACCCAGATTTTTTGGAGTCGTAGACGAAGTAGCCTTGGGCGTAGTTGTCCTTTTCTTCACCGATGATTTTGATAGAGTTTTTGTTGGCTCCTACCGTGCCATCGGACCCTAAACCGTAGAAAATAGCTCTGACCACAGAGTCCGGCTCAATTTGGAAGCTGGGGTCAACTGCTAAGGAAGTATAGGTAACATCATCCACAATGCCGACGGTGAAGTGATTTTTGGGCTTGGTTGCCGTCAGGTTATCGAATACGCCCTTGACCATAGCAGGCGTAAACTCCTTGGAAGACAGACCGTAGCGTCCGCCCACGACGCGAACGGTGTTACGTTCTGCTTCGGCGAGGCTACTCACAACATCCTGATAGAGCGGTTCGCCTAGGCTACCTGGTTCCTTGGTGCGATCGAGGACGGCGATCGCCCCACGGATTCCGGCAGTGCCGCGACAAAGGCATCCAAACTCCAGGGACGATAGAGACGCACTTTGAGGACCCCTACTTTTTCGCCTTGTCCCGTCAGATAATTCACTGTTTCTTGGACGGTCTCGCAACCTGAGCCCATCAGCACAACGATCCGTTCTGCTGCGGGATGACCGTGGTAGTCGAAGAGATGATAGGTGCGACCCGTGAGTTGGGCGAAGTCGTTCATGGCAGCTTGCACCAGTCCCGGACAGGCTTCATAGAAGGAATTGGCGGTTTCCCTTGCCTGAAAGTAAACATCTGGGTTTTGGGCGGTACCGCGAATGATGGGACGATCGGGGGTGAGGGCGCGGTGGCGATGGGCCAAAATCGGAGCGGCGGGGATGAACGATCGCAGGTCGTCATCGGCCATCAATTCGATTTTTGGATTTCGTGGGAAGTGCGGAAGCCATCGAAGAAATGGAGGAAGGGTATCCGCGAGTCGAAGCTGGCACGGGTGGCGATCGCCGCAAAGTCCTGAGCTTCTTGTACCGAACTGGAACAAAGCAGAGCGCAGCCCGTGGTGCGGGCGGACATTACATCGCTGTGGTCGCCAAAAATAGAGAGTCCTTGGGCGGCCAGCGATCGCGCGGCAACGTGGATGGCAATGGGCGTCAGTTCCCCCGCAATTTTGTAGAGGTTGGGAATCATCAGCAACAACCCTTGGGAGGCTGTAAAGGCGTGGACAGCGCTCCGGCTTGGAGCGAACCGTGAATGGCTCCAGCAACGCCGCCCTCACTTTGGAGTTGGACAACGCTGGGAATTGAGCCCCACAGGTTGGGTTGTTTGGCCGTGGCCCAAGTATCGGCCCATTCCGCCATGGTGGAGGAGGGCGTAATGGGGTAAATGGCAATGACTTCATTGAGGCGATAGGCGATCCGAGCTGCGGCCTCATTGCCATCTAGGGTTTCAAAGGTTGGAGATTTCATGAGGTAAGCCCTCCCAGTTGATTCAGGTCTTGTAAGGTAGCTTGCGCCTCGTCCTCATCCAGGATGCTGAGGGCAAAGCCGACGTGGACGATGACGTAGTTACCAACGATGGCTTCGGGGACGTAAGCCAAGCTGACTTCTCTGACAATGCCCCCGAAGCTGACTTTACCCGTGCGAAAGAGCGCGTCGTTCTCGCGATCGGGGGGCGGCTCGGCAATGCTGAGGACTTGTCCCGGTACGGCTAAGCACATGTCGCACCTCCTGAAGTCGTTTGTTGGAGAAACCAGCTTGCCCCCAACATCTGACCGACGGCCAACCCGCCATCATTGGGCGGCAGTTGATGGTGCCAGTAGGGCAGAAAACCTTCCGCTCGAAGTCGCCGGATAGTGCGTTCGAGCAGGTGGCGGTTTTGGAAGCAGCCCCCCGTCAGAACGATCTGTGGCCATCTCACCCGACGGGCGATATCTACCACCATCTCTACCAAGGTGTTGTGGAATTTGGCAGCGATCGCCCAATCTCCCCACCGCAATCCGCCAAAAGGTCGGACAGCATGGGTTGCCAATCTAAAATCCACGTTCCGGCAGCGTCTTGGCTTAGAGCGTAGGGGTAGACCGTAGTGCAGGTATCGTCAAGAGCTGACTCTAACTGCATGGCGGCTTCGCCCTCGAAGTTGGTGCGTTGGCACAGTCCGATGAGGGAGGCGATCGCATCGAACAAGCGTCCGACACTGGAAGTTCTGGGCGTGTTGACGCGATTCTGGAGCATGGTCTGAAGTACCTTGAGTTCTTGGGGTTGGAAGGCTTGCAGCGTAGGAGAATCCAGCCCAAAAGCTCCTTCGCCAAAGGCTTCGTATAACAATCCCAAGGCAGCACGGCGCGGTTCTCTGACCGCGCGATCGCCCCCCAGCAATGGAAAGGGTCGCAGATGAGCTACCCGTTGAAAGCCTTCGGTATTGGGTATCGCCAGCCACTCGCCGCCCCACAGCGTCCCGTCCGCGCCGTATCCAGTGCCGTCCCACGTTACACCCAATACGGGAGGTTCGAGGCCGTTATCGACCAGCCCCGATAGTACATGGGCATAGTGATGCTGAATCGGGATAGTTGGGATATTCAGTTGCTGGCTTAGAGCTTGGGCGTACTGGGTGGAAGCGTAGTCGGGATGGGCGTCATGGGCGATCGCTACGGGTTTTGCGGCATACAGATCCAGGAGATGGGCGATCGTTGCATGGAAGCGATCGGCGGTTTGGGCTTCGTCGAGGTCGCCGAGGTGTTGGCTGAGGAGGATTTGATCCTGAACGGATAGTGCAACGGTGTTTTTGAGATGACCGCCGACAGCAAGTAAGCAAGGGATGGATGGATGAGAGAGCTGGTCATTGCTGGACGTGGAGCATCCCCCCTAGCCCCCCTTGAAAAGGGGGGAATCTTCTCAAAGGCTCATTTTGTAAGTAGGAATCTTTCAAAGTCCCCTTTTAAGGGGATTTAGGGGATCCGAACT
>JAAURS010000169.1 GCA_012032135.1 Acaryochloridaceae cyanobacterium RU_4_10
TCCGCCTGTCTCAACCAGTTCGTTGGTGCCATAGCGCTGAAGCCGCTCTGCAACCTGCTGCGACGTTAGGCCATTGGCGCGATCGCTCTCTAACGAACGAACGGCCTTGTCTGCTTCTACGGTGTGCCAATGGGTTGCATCAAGGGCGTCTGGGGAAACAACAGAGTTTGGCAAAGAACGATGTGACATATTACAGATACAGAATGGGGTTAAAGACTAAAGAGTTAAATCAATCTAAACTAATACAAGCATTGCTTAATATCTATCATTTTTTGACTTGGGGGTCGATGGTGTTTTAATCTGAGTAACATTCTGACATTATGACTGAGAGCGCTTTTACCAGCCTCATCTTAAGAGATGATAGTAAAAGTTTTTCTAAGAGGTGTCCTCCGCAATGACCAGCATTCAAGAACAACTCGCTCAGGATATGGCTGATATTGAATGGAGCGACCTCATTCCTCATTGTCAAAGAGATGCGGTTATTGTAGTAGATGAAGCCCTAGATTTAATTGACGCAGGCGTGGCGATCGCTCAAGACAATGTTTCTCAAGTTCAGGTATGGGTTGAGGAGCAGCTTTTGCAAAAGCCGACGGCACATCAGCTCAGTCTTTGGAATCAGTCTCCCAGTCAACGATTCAGTACACTTATTGTGCAACCCTATGTCTTGATTAGCACAAAACCTTGTGAGGTTTCCTAATCATTTAGGCGTACAGTCAATGTTTTGGAAACGTCTTACCAGCCAGGTCAACGAGCAGACAGTGAAGAGGATATGGTCTGCCCAAAAGGTTTCTTTAGCTGGGATGCTAACAGTCCCGTTTATTCTGCAAGTGGGAGCGGTTGTGGGGTTGGTAGGGTATCTCTCTTACCTAAACGGACAGCGTTCTGTTGAAAATTTAACCAATCAACTGATGAATTCGGTCAGCAGCCGAGTCGAGCAAAAACTCATCAGTTATCTAGAAACCCCGCGCTTGGCGAACCAGATGGTTAGCGATGCGGTGCAACGGGGCGATCTGACGCTGAACTTGGAGCGTTCCGATGCCAATAGGGAGCAATATCTGTGGCAACAAATGCAATTGTTTCCCACTCTTGCCTGGATGTCTTTGGGGTCGGAGGCGGGTGACAGTGCTGGCGTTTGGCGTCCAGGAGAAGGTCGAGATTTGCAGATTTCACTCTCCAATCCTTCAACTCGTCGGTACGGTACGTACTATGCCATGAACGGACAAGGGGTTCGTACCACTCAGTTGAAGGTGGAAAAACCAGCATTCGATCCGCGCACGCGTCCTTGGTACATCACTGCACGAAAGGCCAAAACAACGATCTGGACTCCTATTTATGCTGGCTTTACGCCTGGAACGATCTTTATTGCTGCTAGTCAGCCCTTTACGAAAGATCTGGTCAGTTAGTGGGTGTCATTGGAACCGATCTTTCACTGTCAGGTATTCAAAAATTTCTGGCCCAGAACCCAGTTAGCCAGTCGGGTCAAACCTTTTTACTGGAGCGATCGGGACAATTGGTGGCCAGTTCTAGTCAAGAGTCCCCTTTTCGGCTCGTGCAGGGACAAAAACCGCAACGAGTGGGAGTGCTCCAGAGCCAAACACCCTCGATCCGAGCTACTGCTCGATCTTTGCTCGATAAAGTTAAGGATTTCAAGACAATTCAAAAGCCGCAAACGTATTACTTCAACTCGAACGATCGAGCTGAATTTGTTAAGATTTTGCCCTTTTCAAGGAAGGGGGGCATTGATTGGTTGATTGCGATCGCGGTGCCAGAAGAGGATGTGATGGCGCAAATCCATCAGGGAACCCGTACCACGGCTTTACTTTGCCTAGCTGCTTTAATGGCGGTTATTTTCCTCAATACGTTGATGAGTCGTTGGTTGGTCAAACCCATTAGGGGACTGAGTAGAGCCAGTCAAAAATTGCCCAAGGAGATTTTAGCGATCGGGTGTATGTGCCTCGAATTCTGGAATTGTCTATTCTGGCAGATTCCTTTACGCAGATGAGTCAAGAGATTCAAGAATCAAGACAACAGCTTGAAGACTATTCAAGATCGCTAGAGCAAAAAGTGAGCGATCGCACCCAGGCGCTTCAGCAAGAAATTCAATATCGGACAGAAGCAGAAGTTGCGCTTCAGTCTGCAAATGAAGAACTGAAGCGTTTGGCTTATTTGGATGGTCTGACCCAAATTGCCAATCGGCGTAAGTTTGACGAACAACTGAGTCAAGAGTGGCGCAGGTTAAAACGCGATCGCTTGCCACTCTCTCTGATTCTTTGTGATGTAGATTATTTCAAGCAATTTAACGATGCCTACGGACATCAAGCTGGGGATGAGTGTCTTTATAAGGTCGCCTATGTACTTGCTATTGCGGCCCGTCGCTCACCCGATCTAGCAGCTCGTTATGGAGGAGAAGAATTTGTCGTACTTTTACCCAATACTGCTCTAGAAGGTGCTGTAGAAGTTGCGAAGAAGATTCAAGTTCAGATTAAGGCGCTGCAACTTCCCCATCAACGGTCTCAAGTGAGCCAGTACGTGACAGTCAGTTTTGGGGTGGCCAGTATCATTCCAACGGAGACAACAACTCCAGAACAATTCCTAGTACAGGTCGATCGCGCCCTTTATCAAGCAAAGATTGAAGGCCGCGATCGCATTGCAATAGGTTAGAGTCTTCATGCAAGCCTGAACTTTTTCCGATCTGGTAGGCTTATACTGCAAACGTCCAAACGAAATACGAATAACCCATCGTGCTAGCAGCAGTTCTTTACGGTCAAGAAGACTTACGTCTAGAACAAGTCAATGACCCCACTCCCGATCGTGGTGAAATCGTCATAGAAGTCACCACCGCTACCACCTGTGGCACCGACCTCAAAGTCTGGCGGCGCGGCGGTCATGCCCGAATGCTGAAGCCGCCTACCCTCTTTGGTCATGAAGCTGCGGGACGTATCGTCGCTCTGGGGGAAGGGGTGACAGGTTGGACGGAAGGCGATCGCGTGGTTGCCAATAACTCAGCGCCTTGCATGGCCTGTTTTTTCTGTCGCCGTCAAGAATACTCCCTGTGTACTGATTTAACCTTTAACAATGGCACCTTTGCCCAGTACCTCAAAATTCCGGCCCCGATCGTGCGTCACAATCTGTGGTCCATACCAGACGATCTCCCAGACACCCTCGCATCCCTCACCGAACCCCTCGCCTGTGTCCTGCATGGCGTTGCCCGATCTGGATTTTCGCCAGAATTAAGTCAGTGCTGGGGATGTGCTCCCAAGATAGTAGTCATTGGAGATGGGGCGATCGGTCTCATGTTTGTGGGAGCTTTGGCCCATCAAGGCGCAGAAGTCACCCTCTTTGGCGGGTCAGATCAGCGGTTGCTCATCGGTCAAAATTTGGGGCAGCGCGAGTTTTCAACCACCGACAAATAGAAAGTATCTCAGAAGTTGTGAAAGATCTGACTCAAGGGATGGGGGCCGATATTGTTGTGGAAGCTACTGGCATACCCACCGTGTGGGAAACTGCGATCGCTTGTGCCCGATCGGTGCAACGGTCAACCTTTTTGGCGGATGTCCCCGCGACACAAAAATTTCAGTCGATACAGAACAACTCCACTACAGCGAACTCACTCTAAAAGGAGTCTTTCATAACACTCCTTTCTATGTCCGGCAAGCCTTAGACCTTATTAGCAGTCGCGTGCTACCCCTTGAGCTAATGGTGAACGATCGTCAGCCTTTAGAGAATCTAGGACAAGTCTTTGAAGACATGAAACAACGCAAAACGATTAAGGCGGCCATTACTCCCACCCAAATCCATTAATCTGCCTGAGATAATTCTTGGGTTAAGTAACGACGCCCTTCTCTGTGGGTATAGCCTCGATCGGCTTGCTCCCAAATAAATCCAGACCGTTTGTAACCGCCATCTATCCACAACTGCGATCGATTTTCTGGGCTGACGGCAGTGGAGTTAAAAAACACATTTCGGTGTGTTTTCTCTAAATAAAATTTCAGCTCCGGCGGACAAGTTCCATATACAGAAGCATTGAGACCATATCGAGTATCGTCTATTATTGCGATCGCAGATCTGTCTCATCGAACCACAGAAGCGGAAACACTGGGCCAAAGGTTTCATCGCACACCACAGACATTTGAGGGGTACAGCGGGAGAGAACCGTCGGTTCTAAATGGGCAATCCTTGGAAGATTCCCTCCACTATTGCACCACCCTTTAGAAGCCTTGCACCTCGAGCTACCGCATCTTCAATTTGACGTTGAATGCGACGGGCTAAATTCAAGGAAGCGATCGGGCCAATATCGACTTCAGGATCGTCCGGCGATCCTAGTTTCAACTGGTCTAATCGTTTGAGTAAAAGATAGGTAAACTCATCTGCGATCGTGTGATGGACAAAAAAACGTTCGAGTGCGGAACAAGATTGACCGCCATTATTCAAGCCGCAGGTCACTGCCCCCTCAACCGCAGCCTCCAGATCTGCATCGGGCAAGACAATCAACGGATCGTTGCCCGGTCCTTCAAAATGAACTTAGTTTGTGTTTGTTGGGCAAGGGGATAGTATTCATCAATCCAAACTTCATCTCCATACACCACGATCGCCTGAATATCAGGAGCCTTTAGGCATTGAATGAGAAAGTCTTTGGCAGACTGTGTAGGGGGTGCAAATTCAATACCCTTCAACGATTCACCCAATAAATTGCGATAAATGGGCTCCGCACGGGAAAGTTGCCGAGGCAATCTTAGGATGGTTTCATTGCCCATCAAATGCGATGCAGCAACTGCTTTTGCCATTGGAATGCCCAGCGCATTTTTAGGAACGACGATCGCAACTTTACCTAAAGGATGTCTCTTTTCTACCTTTGAATTGAGAATCACTTCCAAAAGTTTAATGGGCGTCAGAACTTCTCTTCTATAAATTTCCTTGCGTGTAAACGCAGTATCTTGTAGATAAGCATCCACAAAAGGACTGTGAATCTCTAGTCCTTTCAAGCGATCGATCAGCTCCAATAAGTCGCTTCTCAAGCGATCCATAATTTTTTCTCCAGGATCTCTTTGTGCCTTTTCTGTGACTGAACTTATACTGCGAGCGTTGGGATCTTTATCTACACATTAACGTGAATGACATTTGGATTCTCAGTGGGTTTGCGTTTTTGGCGGGGTTGGTGGACTCAGTAGTGGGTGGCGGCGGACTCATTCAATTGCCCGCTCTTCTTATTGTATTTCCGCACACGGCGATCGCGGCATTATTTGGGACTAATAAACTGGCCTCTATTGCTGGAACGTCTATGGCAGTGGTGCAATACAGCCGCCAAGTGGCCATTCCTTGGCAAACGGTTTTGCCTGGAGCGATCGCGGCTGGCACTTTTTCATTTTTAGGGGCTCACTCTGTCCAATTCCTGAGTCCTGGGCTGTTACGGCCCATCATTCTCGTTCTTTTGGTGGGGGTGGGTGGTTATACCTTTCTTCGCAAAGACTTCGGCTCCGTTCATCGGCCCAAACTCAACGGGAGGCGAGAGGCGATCGCAGCCATTGCAATAGATTCGATTCTTGGATTTTACGATGGCTTCTTTGGCCCTGGGACGGGGAGCTTTCTGATTTTTGCTTTTATCGGCATCTTGGGGTTTGATTTTTTGACGGCTTCCGCTTCGTCTAAAGTCTTAAACTGGTGGACTAATTTTGCAGCCCTTGTTGCCTTTGCCAGTGCGGGACAAGTGCTTTATGCGTTAGCTTTACCGATGGCTGTGTGTAACATAATGGGTTCGCTCGTTGGAACCAGATTGGCCGTTCTGAAAGGAAATTCGTTCGTTCGAGGTTTGTTTTTGGCAATCGTTTCTGCATTAATTGCCAAATTGATTTACGATGCATTGCACCCCTAAAAAGGATGGATAAAACGATTGAGTATTCTAAAACGCATCATGCTTGGCTTTGTGATGGGGGCGATCGCCGTTTGCCTGATGGCTCAATCTGCCCTTGCCCTCAGTCCATCTCCCTATACCTACAAAAAACCGAGCTTTGACGGGATTGGTAAGGTCTATATGGGTCGCGAAATTGCAGAGGTCATGGGTCACCAAGGCGCGGATTGGTTAGAACGGGACTCCCGCGACCTAGAAGAAGACCCGCAACTTTTAGTCGATTCTCTGGGTCTCAAGCCAACTGATGTTGTGGCTGATATTGGTGCAGGTACAGGTCACATCAGTTTGTTGATTGCCCCAGTCATTCCCCAAGGTAAAGTTTTGGCGGTGGATGTTCAGCCTGAGATGATTGAGATGTTGGGCGATCGCATTGCTCAAACTCGTCAAACCAATATCGAACCCATTCAGGGAACGGAAGAAGATCCGAATTTGCCTCCCAATAGTATTGATTTGGCTATTTTGGTGGATGCCTACCATGAATTCACTTATCCGCGTGAAATGATGTTGGGGATTGTGCAATCCCTTAAGCCCAATGGTCGGGTTGCGTTGGTCGAATATCGGGCCAAGGATCCGTTTGTTTTTATTAAGCCTCACCATAAAATGACCCAAGCCCAGGTACGGAAGGAAATGGCTAGTGTTGGCTTAACTTGGCAAGAAACAAATGCTACCCTGCCTCAACAACACCTTATGATTTTCACCCGTTCAACTTGAGCTGAGATAGCTATCTCTGGTTTTCTTATGTTGGGCGATCGCTGGAATAGGAAGGAGCGATCGTTTCTTCCACTTAAGCGCAAACATCCAGAGGAGAGCGAACGCCTCGTCCACCCTTGTTAAGCACATGGGTGTAAATCATGGTGGTTTTCACATCCTTATGGCCCAAGAGTTCCTGGACGGTGCGGATATCGTAGCCATCTTGGAGCAGGTGAGTAGCAAAGGAATGACGGAAGGTGTGGCAACTGCCATGCTTGAGAACCTTTGCCTGTCGGATCGCAGCACGCACTGCCTTTTGAATCCCGTCCTCAAGAACATGATGACGACGAATGATGCCGGAGTGGGGATCGCGAGATCGACTTCGGGCTGGGAAAACGTATTGCCAATGCCACGCCCGAGCTGCATTGGGATATTTTCTAACCAGCGCGTCGGGGAGTTTCACTTCACCAAACCCTTCGGCAAGATCTTGCTGATGTAGACATTTGGCAAGCTTGATCTGTTGTTGTAAGGGTTCAATCAGAGATTGGGGAAGCATGGTAACCCGATGTTTGTAACCCTTGGCATCGCGAATGGTAATTTGTTGGTACGAGAAATCAATATCTTTGACCCGCAGTCGCATACATTCCCCCAGTCGCATACCAGAACCATAGAGCAGACCAGCGATTAGATGGGGGAACCCATCCAATTGGGCCAGTATTTGTCGCACTTCGTCTTGGGTGAATACGACGGGTAGCCGTTCGGGTTGCTTGGCCCGTTCGATGTTATCGATATAGGGTAGGTCGAGGCAAAGGACTTGTTTGTACAGAAATAATAATGCGTTCAGGGCAATATTCTGAGTGGACGCGGCGACTCGTTTGTGAACCGCCAGATGGGAGAGGTACTCTCGAATTTCATCGACTCCCATCTCACGAGGAGGGCTTATTTGGTGATAGCGAAGAAAGTCTTTAATGTAGTAAAGATAAGACTTTTCAGTCTTTGGGCTGAGGTGCTTGAGGCGGAAGGTTTCGTGGATACGGTCAAACAGTTTGGGAGATTCAGACATGGACGGGAAAGTCTTCAAATGTTGATGAGGCAAAGTCTTCTAAACTTTAAGATTCCCAAACACCTCTTCCAAATTTCAGTCAATCACTGGATAATACCCCCATGTCGGAATTATACGGATTGGATCCGGATAACACTCCAATCTCGGAATTATACGGACAAGGGCTGATAACACTCCTAATTTCGGAGTTATCATGCGTCATCCATATAATTACTAGTTAAGACCGACCAAAATCCGAGAATTTCAAAGCAATCCATCGTAAAGTCTGAGTTCTGCTACAGTCTGAGCTAAGCCTTGCCTTTCGTAAGCTGAAAGTAGCTCCTCAACACTTTGGGGCGGGTTTCAACTCATTCGTTGTCGCTTAGCTGCCTCACAGATCACTGGAGGAGCCAAATCGATCAAATGAGTAATGAACTCATCAGGATGCTGAGCCTCAATGCCATATTGTTCAAGAGTCGCAACCGGAAAGTCTTTTAAGTTGTAAGTGACAATTACATCAGCCCCTGCACGAATTGCAGCCGCCAGAACATGACGATCATTTATATCTGGCAAAGTCAATGATGGAATGAGACCTTGATAGCCGATAACCAGACAGTCACGGACATGACTGTTCATTAAAGCCCTTGTGCGTTGCAGACGATCCTTCGTGAGATCGGGTCTATTCATCAAAACATTCCGAATCCACTCATCATGAATTTCATCAGTCCACTTGGCACGAAACAAATCTGTTATCGCCAAGTTCATCAAGAAGTCACGTAAAGGAGCTGGGTAAAGAACGCATGCGTCAAATAATGCAGTGAAATTACTCACAATCAATAGCCCATGTCTAATTCTTGCGCCTCACGTGCAAGTTCCTCAAGGGCTTGAAGTCTTTGCCGATCAACGTCCTGCTTATATGCCATGAGATCCTCAAAACGAATCCGTCGATGGGTTCCGACTTTGCGATATGGAATCTTGCCGTCGTCAATCAGCCCGATCAGGAACGGACGGGACACATTTAAAAGATCCGCTGCCTGCTGCGTTGTTAATTCAGCATGGACGGGTATCAATGTTACTGCATTGCCGCGAGCCATTTGCGTCAAAATATCAGTCAAAAGGCGCAAGGCAGATACCGGAACAACAACAACTTCCTCTGGCTCATCGACTGTTTGGACACGAAGCTGGAAGTTAGAAAGTTGCTTTCCAATGTCATGCTGCCTGCCTAGCAGTTTTGAAAGCTGGCGGCTTGAGTCCCGTGCAAGCTCCGTATCTGCCGCAGTCGGGGCAACTGTCTCTTGAAAATCAGCAATTCCGCTAGTCATTTTTTCCTTCTGCACTTACATGAGTTTCCATAAGCGTTATACCGTTGTCAACGGTTACTAGAATCAGTCTACCCTCTAAACAAAATAAACGCAACAATCGCAATAATCGAAAAATGACCCGCGACACAATTCGCTCACCGATGGCAAAGTCAGATCGTCTCCTGAGCAGTTAGAGTATCGGTCTAACCCGCGCTTGCACAGGACGGTCGATGCACGTTGATGCTGAGCTATACTTTACCTGCCGCCTGTGAAGCGCCAGCCGTTAGGCTCTGATATTTATTCCGATAAAATAATAGCTCTCCAGTCTATACTGAGATCATTTCAGATGAATAGGCGATAATAAAAGAAGTTGGCTTGATCTGGCATACCCTAATCCTTCATGCAATTTGAGTGGGACGAAACAAAAAACCTTGAAAACATTCGTAAACATGAGATTGATTTTGCCGATGTTCCCTCAATGTTTGATGGTGAAATGTTGATTGAGCTAGATGATCGTTTTGATTATGGTGAAGATCGCTGGTTCGGGATCGGATTTCTCGGTTTTGGAATAGCGGTGGTAGTCTGGACAGAACGTCAAAAGGATGTAATCCGAATCATTTCAGCACGAAGAGCTAACCGTCATGAGCAGAAACGATTTGAGCAGTACCTCTCGTACTAACTGGGCAGCTTTAGAGTCAATGTCAGAAGAGAATATTGATTATTCGGATATTCCACCCCTGACAGATGAATTCTTTGAACGAGCAACTTTACGTATTCCAGCAGGTCAAGCCCATAACCTAGTTCAGCTTGATCCTGATGTGAAGCAGTGGTTTCAGTCTCAAGGAGAACAGTATAAAACTTTAATTAACGATGTTTTGCGCCAATATATAGAGAACAAAAAAACTCAGCCCCAAGCCTAACATAGTCCCTGAGGTAGACGGAGTCAATAACTAATTAAATTTCCTCTTTGAGTTTATTTCTAGACAGTATTCAGTCAAGTAAAATTCACCTACTGCTGAGATTAGAAGAATTAGTTCTACATC
>JAAURS010000170.1 GCA_012032135.1 Acaryochloridaceae cyanobacterium RU_4_10
GATGCGTGGTTTGGCATTTGAGCTAGCTCCCAACCCGGACAATGAATATCCTCCATCAGTCGCTGTACTTTGGGATCGTAACTAATCCCAAAACATTTGCATCCTTCGGCTGCGGCCATAATGAGACCGTGCAATCGCATGGCGATCGCCATATCCACGGTTTGAAACACACCCTTGAGTTGTCGCGGATCGGTCAAGCGCACGATGTGGCTGATGTCTGAGAGCTGGGTATGGAGGGTTTGAGCGACCATTAAGTCTTGGCTCAGTTGGAAGGGAACAAGAACCATAAAGGCTTGAGTGCGGGTGTGAACCTCTTGCAACGCCTGACCGATAATAGAGAGACGTTCGGGGGTCATCAATGGGTGCGATCGCAACACCACTGCAATCCGTGGGTTGGGTAAATCATCCAGTTCTGTTGTCAGTGAAGCCTCCAAAGCCCAAACGGGATCTGGGGCATTGACTGCGGCGCGTTTCCATCGGCTGAGCCATTCTAAAGACCCAGTATCGCGCACGCTCAGGGCCGTGCAACTCCGAAAGGCTTGACGGGCAATCCATTGGGTTTGAATGCGATGGAGCGGACCAATCCCTTGCGCCCAGGCGATCGTTTTTAAGCCTAAAAGGCGAGCGGTTAACATCAAACCGCAGTAATACCAGGGACTAAGGGCACTGGTGGAGTCTTGAATCAGACTGCCGCCACCCCAAATAAAGACTTGAGATTGTCGCAATACATTGAATACGGCAAGGAGGTCATTGCGATCGCAGGCTTTCACACCATGTAAGGCTTCTGTCTGAGCTGGATTCCCAGAGAGCACAACGGGCGAAACATTTTTCGGCAAAAACTGCAATAGCGTGGCCAATAAGGCTTCATCGCCACCATTGCCATATCCGTAATATCCGCTCAGAACTGCTTGCACGATCTTTCTTGAATGAGCTGGTCTAATCTCTATGCAATATACAGCAATCTTCTACAACAACCTTAAGAAAAGCAAATCGCGATACACTACCATTGGCTTTCAAGGTTTTTTATGCACGCGCTTTCCATTCCCACTTGGATGATTCATGTCTCTAGCGTTATTGAATGGATGGTGGCCATCTGGCTGGTTTGGATCTATGCAGAGGTCAGCCATACCCTAAGCTGGCGCTGGCTTTCTCTAGGAATGTTACCCGCTTTAGTCAGCGCGATGTGTGCTTGCACCTGGCATTTTTTTGACAACGCCCCTGACTTGGAATGGTTGGTTTTTCTTCAGGCACTCATGACCGTCATCGGCAACATCACTCTTTGTGCCGCAGCATGCGATATCTGGCGCAGCACCAAACCTTCTTCTATATAAAATAAAATAAACTCCAGATCATTAAGTCATCATTCTTCATGACCAAAGACACATTATTTGCCATCTCTCTCTTTCCTTACTTAGGGTTTCTTTGGTTTATGACCAAATCCCGACAAACCCCTCGCTTAGCACTCATCGGCTTTTATATGCTGTTGGTTTTTGTAGCGATCACCATTCCGGCTGGACTTTATACACAAAAGGTTTAGGGCAGTCTCTCGCCAATGTGGACGCAATTCATGGCGGCGCAGAATTCTTTTTGACGTTGACCAATATCCTGGTGGTGCTGGGCTTCCAACAAGCCATTCGGAAGGCTAAAGCATCTGCAAATCAGCCTTAAAGGGTTTTGAGATAGCTCAGTAAATCTGCCATCTCTTTAGGATTAGCCTGAAATTTAGGCATGGGCGGTGTGTTGCCGCTGGTGATTGTTGAATCAAACTCCACTGCGATCGCCGATTGGAGACGCCACGCAAACTTGGCCCAACTTTTCCATTGGCTAAGGTGCCGTGACAACCCGCACAATTGAGCTGGAAAATAGCATTGCCCCGACGCTCTTCTCCCTGAAGCGCCAAAACATCCCGAACGTAAGGTTCGGCATGGCGAAAATAGTGAATACCAGAGATAAAGGCGATCGCGACAGCCAGCACGGCCAAAGTCAAGAGCACCACTCGTTGGATATTCCCTTCAAAAGTGAGTGTGGTTTGCTCTTCCAAAATTAAGCGCTCCAGGAAACCCTTGTTATTGCAACATTATCTCTCGATATATGACATAACGTAAAGTTGTTGAGGCCAGCTTTCTCTGTTTGTCACCTCTTTCAATACCTTTCGCTGACTGAGTGTCTTTAGCCTTTATCGCCAGAGACATTTAGTACGGCTGGATAGCGTACAATGTGCTATAATAATTTTAGAGTCCTTAATTGCTTTCTGCGTAGGTATGGAGCTTAGTACGACCGCAGCTAACAAAGCCAAGAAAAATGCTCGGCTGGAAGCTCGAGTAACAATTGAGCAGAAACATTTGATGGAAAGAGCCGCCAGCTTGCGCGGTCAGAATCTGACGGAGTTTGTGGTGGCGGTTTTATCTGAAGCGGCAACACAGATCGTCAAAGATCGAGAGTCAATCGAACTGACCGATCGCGATCGTCAGGTATTTGCAGATGCTTTGTTAAATCCTGTGCCACCGAGCGACCGTGCCTATGCAGATGCCCAGTGGTATCAGCAGTTAATGCATAAATAGCGGTCAAAATGAGTGTTGAATCCTGAATCCGTCGATTTTTATATAGAACCGCTTGAGAAAAAACATAACCGAGGGGCTTTTGGTTGTGGTAACGAGCAACTCGATCAATATTTGCACTCGATTGCGATTCAGGATAAGAAGAGAAATATTGCAATTCCCTATGCGATCTTGGATCGGGAACGCCAGCAAATCATTGGTTACTATACGCTTTCCATGAGTGGAATCAGTCTGGAGAACCTCCCTCAAAACATTGCCAAAAAGCTTCCGAGGTACCCGATGGTTGGGGTAACTTTGATTGGCAGGTTGGCGGTAGATGAGAGTTACAAAGGGTTGGGTTGGGGGAAATTACTTTTGTTGGATGCTCTGCATCGAAGTCTTTCAGTCAGCCAGAAAACCGCTTCTTTTGCGGTGGTGGTAGATGCGATCGATGAGGCTGCAGTACAGTTTTATCAGCGGTTTGAGTTTCAGGCTTTTCCCAATCGACCGGATAAGTTATTTCGGATGATGTCAAATATTGCCCTGAGTTTTGGCTCTCCTGTTGGGGAGTGATAGGCTGGGTCGTTGGATCTAGCGCACGATCGTTTGCATAAATTTGCCCCACAGGGCTGCTGCTTGTCCGCTGCTGCCACTGGTGGGTGAGTTATCATCGTTTCCCAACCAAATTCCGGTCAGTAGATTGTGCCTGGGAATAAAGCCGACAAACCACAGATCGCGGTTGTCATTGGTGGTACCCGTTTTTCCGGCTTCCCCCAGACCGATACTGGCAGCCCGTCCCGTCCCCGATCGCACCACGCCCCTCAGCAGTTGTGTCATCGTATCCGCCACCTCTGGGGAAACCGCCTGAAGTGCTTTTGTCGGTCTTGGGCGCTGTCGTAAATGACTCGACAGGTCTTAATAGATTGAAGAGAAGTGCAATCTCCAGCATCCAAAATCTTGCGAATAGCCAAGGGTGGATTTTGAAGGCCCCCGTCAGCGATCACCGCGTAGGACCGCGCCATTTCTAACAGCGTCACCTCACTTTGTCCCAGAACTAGACCGGGCACAGCTTTTAGCGTAGACTGAACGCCAAACCGACGAGCAGTCTGAATAATTTTGCTCAATCCTACCCGTTGCCCCACCCGTAATGCGATCGGGTTTTCAGAGAGTGTTAGACCCGTGGCCAGATCCAGGGACCCAGCTTGCCCGTTACATCCAGCAAAGGTTTGGCCATCCCATTCTACCGGAGCACAAGAAAACACTTCGCCGGGAGAAATTCCCGTTTCAACCGCAGCGGTATAGGCAAATAGCTTAAAGGTGGATCCGGGCTGTCGCAGGGCTTGCGTGACGCGGTTAAACTGACTTTGGCGATAGTCTTTCCCACCTACCATCGCCAGAATTTCTCCAGTGTTGAAATCCATGGTGACCATTGCCCCTTGGGAAAATCCGTAGGCTGAACCCTCTCCATCGATATGGTTGCTGAGAGCCGTTTCTGCTTTGGTTTGGATGGCGGGGTCTAGGGCTGTTTCAACAATAAAGTTGCCTTCTTGGGCTAAATCTTTACTGAGGAGTTGCTCGAGTTCATCAAATACATAGCTGTAGTAATACGGGGCGATCGCACTTTGCAGTTGTGCTTTGGCCTTGGGGCTAATTTCAATGCGCGATCGTCGGGCACGTTCGGCATCAGCCAAAGGAACCCGTCCCTGCTCGGCCATCCGCGTGATGACTCGATTGCGGTACTCAATGGCTGCGTTGTAGTTTTGGACGGGGTTAAAACTATTCGGCGCGGGCAAAATGCCCACTAACGTTGCGGACTCAGAAACGTTTAAATCCTTCGCAGATTTACCGAAATAAAACCGAGCGGCATCCTCAAAACCGCTGGCATAGGCTCCTAAATAGACTTTATTCAAATAATTGAGCAGCAGAAAATCTTTGCTATAGTACGTCTCCAACTTGAGAGCCACAACGGCTTCGCGTACTTTTCTCCCCACAGAATCTTCCGTTCCCACATAGCTGCGGTAGAGGCTCCGAGACAGTTGCTGGGTAATGGTACTACCCCCCTCCCGCACGCCACCACCGACAATATTGGTAATGACTGCCCGTAAGACCCCTAAGGGATCCACACCAAAATGCCAATAAAATCGACTGTCTTCTGAGGCCAGTAATGCCTGAATAATGGAAGGGGAAAAATCAGACAGGTTTTTGAGTTCTGCATGCCCCTGGAGACGCACTTGGACCAGAGGCGTTTGGTCGCGCGCTAGCACCACAACGGGACCTTGCTGAGAGGTGGGTAAGGGCATGACGGGGATGTTTTGCCAAGCCACCGCAATACCAATGACTGCAATGCCTAAGAATCCGCTAATACCCAACAATGCATATCTCAACCCTTTAATCCAGAAAGGGGGAGGATCCATGAATTGCAACCGCACCACCGCTTCAAGATCGGGTGGGCCCAGGGTCAAAATATCTTTATGGCGTAATTCATAGCTTTTGAGCCGTCGGTGTTTGTGGAAAATCCCGTTGGTGGATTGTTCGTCGCGAATGGTAAAACTCCGGCGGTTTTTGGGGTCTCGCTTAATAGAAGCGTGAATTTGACTGACGATCGCATTGCGAACGACAATATCGCTGGTGCGCGAACTCCGTCCGATCGTGTAGCGATCGCCCAGGAGGGGATAGACCTTAGCCTGCTCGGACTCCGTTTCTTGAACCCACAGTTCGGGGACGCGCGCGTCTTTGCGAAGGGTTAGTTTGGAAAAATGAACCCGAGACTGAATATCCTGCATGACCTGATTGAAATTGGTCAGTACAGTTTTAGGGCTGGGGGGTGGTTCGGGAGATTTCATACGCTATTTTGGTCAGTACAGCGTGTCTTTTCAATCATACTGACTCTGGCCTCCCCCTCACTTGTTTGTGTCATTAGCTATGTAGAATAACCTGTCCATTGCGCAGCGCAACCAAAACCAACTTGAGCGGTCCCGAACTATAAACGCGATCGGCAGTAATCCCTTGAATTTCAATGGTGTCGTTATCATTGCGCTCCTTCAGGGCCAACACGAAACGAAATAGCTCCACCTGACGAAATGACCCCACCGTACCCGTCACTGGGTCGGGCAATACCCCAGCATCAATCGCACGACGGTTGGCCGCAGAAAATAGCGCGTTGATGCGGCTTAAGATTTGTTCGTCTGTTAGGGTGGAGGGGTTTATTTTGAGATTGGCCACCCCCTGTCCCTCCTCAAACACTTGTTTGTTGAGGGCAACTTGAGGGACGGCAATGACCTGCTGTTCTCCTTCTAGATAATTTAAGGCAGACAGAATCCTGACCACATAGGCATTTCCATCGCTGACTTGTTTGAGCACCCCCTCTACATCTTCCTTGGTCATTTCTACGACCTGTTGATTGGGAGAGAGGTTTCTTGGGTTGGTAAGGACAATCGCGGTTTGTCTGGCCTGAAGCCTCAGGGTATTGATGGCCTGAAGTGCTTCTTCACGGGAGCGCAGATTTTGGATCACCCCAGCAGACAAAACCTGCCCCGCTCGAATGGTGACATTCCCAAACCTAAGTCCTTCCAACAATAGCCGTTGGTTCTGAACCAAACGCTGTCGATTGTCTTCCAGGGATGAAATTTCTTGCTCTAATTGAACCCGTTCTTGACGCAATGCTTTTTGCTCGTCCGTTGCTTTTTGGAGCTGAGCACCCACTTGTTGAACGGATGCCTGAAGTTTGGTTTGTTGGTCGACTGCAATTTGCAATTGTTCTTTGGCTTGGGAAATCGAGGCTTCAAGCCCTTGTTTTTCGCGTTCCACACTTTGAATCTTGGCCCGAGCTTCCTCTGCTGCGGCTTCAAGGGATTGGGTTTGGGCATCGGCTTGTTTTAAGCGCTCTTGAATTTCATTGCGCTGGACGATCAGCCGCTGCTGTTCTTCAGACAGGCGTTGTTTTTGGGCAGACAACTGGCTAATTTGCGATCGCAATGTTGTGGCTTGGATTCCAGCCTTCCGCAGGGTACTTTGGGCAAATTCATAGCGAGACTTTAGTTTCTTGAGCGTCCCTTCACTCACCTTTTGACGGGCAACAGAGAGTTTTAAGGAATCATTAATGCGACGCAACCGCCGCACAGATTCCGTTAAGTCCGCACGAGTGACGGATAAATCTGTTTGAGTCTCAGCTTTTTGCTTGAGCGCTCGATCCAACTGCTCCTGTACGTCCCGACTTTGTTTGATGATTTGGCCGGACCGCAGGAGTATATCGCGAAGCTGTTTGTTGGTCGCCAGCATGAGGCCCAAGGTTGTGGCAGCGGTAAAGCTACCTGTCAAAATGGTGACCAATACCGCCGTCTTTTTGGGGCGTAGGTTAAACAAACTCAGTCGCGCTTTACCCACACGACTGCCGATGCGATCGCCAACCGTTGCGATCGCACCACCCAAAACAATGATCGCCAGAATCAGAATATATCCAGTCATCGAGTCTTTGGAGGGAATCCCCCACCTTCGACACTCACCCACTCACACCAGTCAAACATTTCAACCCAAGACGTGTTTTGAAACTTTTTAGATTGAAAACGACTGAATCTGCTCGTGATTGTATCATTGCTTGCCAATGCACCGCAGAAGGTTCGCTCAACCTAGAGCAAGCCCTCCAGTCGGCGTTTGATGGCATCTAGATTCGGAATTTCGGGCTCGGACTCTTCTAGTGGGGGTCCGTCGATTTGCCAATCTGTTGCATCAATATTAGAAGCGGGTGGCACGGCTAACATCCCCTCCGTGACGTATTGCAACACCAAATCCGAGCTTTCACAAAATTCCTCAAGCTCTTCTTGGTCAATGCCTTCCACCGTAGCCTCAGGAAAATCTTGTGCCTCCAGCAATAGGGCAAACCGAGTGGCATCGTCTTCCTGCTCAAAGGCCAGTACGACATCTTGATAGTCGTCTTCTGTGTCAGGCTGTCTGAGCTTAATGGTGTGGATGCCCTCGTTGTCAGTGCCCACGTTGAAGAGAAGAACGTATACTCGCATAGTCACCCTTTCGGAAATAGAATGCTGTCTTAACGGCCCAGACACGGCTAAAGGAGTCTCTTGATAATCTTGCCTATTGTTTTCCCAGTCAAGAGACAAACGGGTACCTTGGGTCAAAATTTTAATTTTATTGCTTGTATTGTGCTTGATTGGATTAGATTTGTTAAAGTTTTTGAAAATTCTACTCTTTTATTCCTTGCATTGATTTTGTGTCAAACTAACAGTTCCTCGCTGAATTCAGCAGAGTGTTGCAATGTCTTATTCTCCTGGTTCTGGA
Organism: Acaryochloridaceae cyanobacterium RU_4_10; assembly: GCA_012032135.1. Classification (GTDB taxonomy): domain Bacteria; phylum Cyanobacteriota; class Cyanobacteriia; order Thermosynechococcales; family Thermosynechococcaceae; genus JAAURS01. The sequence continues at coordinate 7,830 of JAAURS010000170.1, forward strand.
GACCCGTCCCCTCAGGGACCTAGACCTTTTTGGTTGGCACTTCTGAGCCGACCTGTTTTGGGTGTGCTGCTGGTTTTAGGGTTGCTGTTGGGTGCGGCGGCTTGGCGCGCGCTCATCTTTATCGAGCGGGAACTTGCTCCGATGGTAGAGGGCAATCTACTCAAGCTTCTGAGCCGACCTGTTAAGCTCGGACCGCTCAAGCGATATTCTCTCAACGAACTTGAATTCGGACGCTCGACCATTCCTGCCCACGGTAGCGATCGCGATCGCGCCGCAGCGGAATCTGTGGTGGTACGGTTTAATCCTTGGACCGTAGCGGTCGATCGCACGGTCAATTTAGACGTCACCCTCAATCAGCCCACGGCTTACATTGATAAATCTCCAAACGGGCAGTGGATTGGGACAAAATTGACACCCCAACCGGAATCCGATGGGCTCAAAATTAAGTTGAAGGCGTTGCGGGCTAAGAATGGCACTATAACCCTCGATCCTTTAACCCATCCCAAGCGGGTATTGCAGGGATTTAATGGGACAGCTCTCTTCACCCAGGACAACCAAAAAATCGATTTCCACGGGACGACTGGAATCGATTCAGGGGGGCGGGTGGCCCTCAACGGGACTTGGAAGCAACCCCAGCAACAACTGGCATTGACCGCACGATCGCAGGAATTAAACTTAACGCCCCTCATGGGTTTTCTGCCGCCGAATCCGTTGCGCTTGAAATCCGGCCAATATAACGGTCGGACTCAAGTTGCGTATCAACCCAAGCAACCCCTCCAAATTTCCAATCAGGGAACCCTGACCGACGCCGATATCCAATGGCCGAACCCCATTGTGTTTGCTAAAGCCCGACGAGTTGAACTAGATGTTGCCGCAACGCTTCCGCCCAACAAACAGCCTTTTTTGAAGGGCAAAGCCGATATTCAAGGAGGAGAAGGAAAAGTTCAAGAAAAATTGGTGTTGTTTAATGGTCGCAGTCGGTTGCAGACGGCTCGCAATGTTGCTGGGACGGTAATGTTCCTGGGAGCCTCCCAGCGCATGAAGCTCAATCTGCAAGGCGCTCTAGCCGCAGGTGGAAAAATCAGAACGCAGGGTGAAGTCCTGTTACCCCTAGAAGAAGCCAAGCTTTTGGTTCAGGCCCAAGATGTTCCGGCGACATTGCTGGATAAAGCCTATCAACTACCCATTAATGTCCGTTCTGGTCGGGTGGGGGGTAATTTAACGGTCCAACTCAAAAAAGATCGGCGACCCTATTTACAGGGAATTGCCACACTCAAAGGTGTGGATGCCGCAGTCCAAGGTGTTCCACAACCCTTTTTGGATACCTCAGGGTACGTGCGCTTAAAGGGACTCACTGCAACGCTAGATCGGGTAAAAACCCGCTATGGCAACATTCCCGTTGTTGCCAACGGTTCTATAGACCCCGATCGAGGGTATGACCTTGTGGCCAATACGGGAACCGTAGAGGTGAACACGGCTCTCAAAACTCTCAAGGTGGGGACTTTACCCTTTCCGTTGGCAGGACAGGTCAAAGCCTCTGACATTCGGGTGGGTGGGGCAATTCTACAACCTGTGTTGACAGGACAGGTAGAGACGGTAGGACAGGCGAGCGTCGATCGCATTCCCCTACGGACGGCGACAGCCCGATTTAGTCTGGTGCCTTCATTGCTGACCGTTTCCGCGATCGCAGCGCAACCCAGAGATGGGGGGACGGTGACGGGACGGGCCACGTTAGAGATTCCGGCTCAAGGCGATCGGTATGTGCTGAACGGTCAGTTCCAAGCCGCTCAGTTGTCTGGGGATGCGATCGCCCGTCTCTACAATGCCTCTCCTGGATTTGCCCTAGGGCTCGTTGGTGGAACTGCGATCGTATCCGGTCCTGTTCGAGATATTCAGACTGCCGTTCGGTTTCAAGCGCCTAAAGCGGCTTATCCAGCCACTGGACGGGTATTGGTGCGGGGTGGGAAAGCAACCCTACAGGACGTGGTGGCTCAAATCAAGGGTGGCGAACTCCGTTTGGATGGATTGGTTACAGATAAGAAAATTCAACTGAATGCAACATTACCAGGACTGACACTCAAAGCTATTCCCCAGACTTACAAGGTGCATTATCGGGC
>JAAURS010000171.1 GCA_012032135.1 Acaryochloridaceae cyanobacterium RU_4_10
CTGGATGCCCTGCTCCGCAGCAGTCGGGTGAAAGTGAGGCTTCATTTCTGAGTGCAGGTCGGCGATATCCAACAAAGCAGGGGGTGCTCCGCGCCCGTGGCGATCACTTCCATATGCTCAGGCTTATGTTTGAGGGCATTCACCACTTCGTTGACGGGCAACAAGCCCAAATCCAGCACTGGGTTTAACTCATCCAGCACGACGACAGAATACAAGCCTGAGGCGATCGCGCCTTTTGCCACATCCCAACCACGTTGGGCTTCCAACTTATCAAAGCGCGTGATCTGGTCAGGTCCAAAAAACTCGGCGCGTCCGGTACGGACTTGATCGATGAGGTGGGGGAAGGCTCTTTGAAGTGCCTCGATGGCTGCATCTTCATCGTAGGTACGTCCGGGTCCTTTGAGGAATCGCAGCAGTAATACCCGGGTTTGAAAGGAGGAGCCAATGCCCAAGCCAATGGAACGCAGGACTACGCCAAGAGCTGCTTGAGATTTGCCTTTACCCGTTCCGTTATAGAGATGGATTTGACCCGTCATCCGTTCGGAACGATCTTGAGCTGTTCTAATGCCTATACCTGTTCTTGTCATAACAGTTTGTTTTGCGTTCCTCTCATCTCATACTTTACTGACTTTATGGAACCGATCGCCTTCAAAAGCCCTTTTAGTCTGACTGAATGTATTTATAACGGTATCGGTGAGACTTATAGTATGGGTAACGATATGGGTATTCTAGGAGTTGAGTTTGGGGTCTTAAACAGATCCGTCTCTTATTGTAAGTTTTGGCATTGTTGTATCGCTGACCTATGAATATTGTTAGAGTCTGGGCCATTGGCACCAATGTTTTTAGAGAAGTTTTTCGCGAACGCGTGTTGTATGTAGCGGCACTTTTTGGCGTCGCTCTTACGATCGCGGTGTTGCTATTGAATGAGGTTTCGGGTGGGGCTGAAGGAAAAATCAGCCTGGATGTTGGGTTGGCTGGTATTAGCCTTTTGGGGCTGACGGTGGCGGCTTTTATGGGTGCGGGTCTCATTAATAAGGAAATTGAAAAGAAGACGGCACTGGTCTTAATTGCAAAGCCGATGAGCCGCAGTGAGTTTATTTTGGGCAAGCACCTTGGCCTGACAAGCATTTTGGGGGTGCTGGTGGCGCTGATGAATCTGATGTTATTTGCAGTGATGGCGTGGCGCGGAATTCCCTTTTCGTGGACGTCACTGAGTGTCTGTGGGTTGTATCTAATTCTTGAGCTGTCTTTGATGACAGCGGTTGCGTTATTATTCGGCGTTTTCACAAGCTCTTTGATCGCAACGATTTTGACGTTTGCGGTGTATCTGATGGGTCACTTTAGTCCAAATTTAGTGACGCTCAGCCAAACGATTAAGACGGACTCAATCAAAAGTATTGTGAAAGGGATTTATTTGATCTTTCCAGATTTATCTCGTCTGGATCTGAAAAACCTAGCAGTTTACGGGGTGCTACCAGATTCTGGAACGATGGCGCTGAATGCAGGATATGGAGTGCTCTATATTATTCTGCTGCTGGCGATCGCGAGTCTCATTTTTTCCAGACGAGAATTTTAGCGGGTTGAACGATGACTTTTCTACGCAAACATCTCCAGTCTGTCGCAGGGTACACGCCTGGAGAACAACCCCCTCCTGGTAGTTCTGTCATCAAACTCAACACGAATGAAAACCCCTATCCACCTTCTCCAGAAGCCTTTCGAGTGCTGCAACATTAGGGTCAGAATGGCTCAGACGCTATCCTGACCCTACCGCGATCGCATTTCGTCAAGCGGCGGGCGAGGTTTTAGAGGTTCCAACCGATTGGATTACGGCTGGGAATGGCAGCGATGAGCTAATTAGTCTGATTGTCCGTACTTTTGTGGAGGTTGGGGAAAAGGTTGTCTATCCCATGCCCAGTTATGTCCTGTACCGAACGGTGGCCCAGATTCAGGCGGCAAATCCGGTTGAAATTCCCTATGATGAAACCTTTACTTTTCCGCTCCAAGCACTGATTGAAGCGCAAGGTGCGGTGACTTTTATTGCGTCCCCCAATAGCCCTCTGGGCAATGCGGTTCCCCTTGACCAGTTGAACACTCTGGCTGCTGAGCTGAAAGGCATTTTGATCGTCGATGAAGCCTATGTGGATTTCACTGACCAGAACGCGCTCTCATTGGCTCAAAAACACAACAATGTAATCCTACTCAGAACGCTGTCTAAGGGATATTCTCTGGCTGGCCTGAGATTGGGCTTTGCGATCGCAAAGCCTTCCCTTATCTCAGATCTCAATAAGGTCAAGGATAGTTATGCAGTGGATGCGATCGCGACGCTAGTGGGGGCAGCGGCGATCCGCGACCAGGCGCATAAGACTTTAAATGTGGAGAAGGTGCTGCGATCGCGATCGATGCTGAAGCATCAGTTGGAGGCGCTAGGATTTCGGGTTTGGCCTTCTGAAGGGAATTTTTTGTTGGTGCGATCGCCCCAGCAATCTGCGCTGAAGTTGCAGCAGAGTTTGAAAAATCGTGGTGTCTTAGTACGTCACTTTAATGTGCCTGGTGTTGAGGATAAGCTCCGCATTACTGTGGGTACAGATGAACAAAATGAATTCCTGTGCCGATTGCTCAAAGAAGAGATAATGACAAGTCAATAATTTTCAAGCTGAAAACAATTTTACAAGACCGTCGAGAGCCATGTTTTCAGCGATCGTATCGTGGGCAATCAGTACATAACGCCAGGGTTTTCCATCCTGCTGTTGAATATAGTCTAATGCATGTTGGCAGAACTGCACAGCCACTCTTTTCTTGCAACGCGCACATTGTTCTGCATAGGGTAGCGTCACCTTGTGGGTCAATGAACACGCTCTGTTGGGGACCGAGAAAACAGGCCAACGAGGAGCCTTCAGAACCTACTCTGATAAAGCGATATAAGACTTTGAGAGTTGATGAGCAAAACCATTTAGAGTTATTGACCGTCAAGAGCGTAGCATAAGGGGTGCTTTGGCGGAATATAAAGATCTACCTTTGGAACTTCTATCTGAAGTGCAAACACCTCAAACTTAGGAGGCAGCGTCAACTTTTGGGGTTCAGGGAGCAGTAACAACTCTACAGTTCTAGGCTTCACCAATAGAGAAACCTTTGGCTTTTTAGAGAAAACCTTGCTCAGCGTAAAGTTAAGCAAACCGAAACCAGTTGTGATCCCACCGATAAGTCCTAGGCAGGGACCAAGCATAGCCATAGCACCTCCTACTGGAGGACAGGCCACCGCAAGAACCGTGAATCCGAACCCCGCCACTGCTCCCCCAATGGCGCCTGCTTGTGCCTCCCGAACAATATTTGCTACTGCTTTATTCCAAGACTGTTCATGGTCTATCGCGTTCCAAATGTTGACGAATGCAGAAGTGCTAGCCGAGAACAATGCACCGTAAAGCATTCCCTTGGCCGTGTTATTAACCAACTTTTTGTAAAAAGCAGGATGTCTTAAGAACTCGGCACGATTCGCTAAATTGATCTTCACCATCTCTGCTTGGTTCATATCCCTGGAACCACGCGCACGATTGGTTTTGTAGTTCTCAAACAGAATGTTGTGTGCAGTGGCGCTACCGCCGTTGGTATGTGATTGAATATGGCTCGCATCTTTCCCCTTAAGGAAATGCTTTATTGCTGGTTCCCCTAGCATCTTAATGGAGTCAGGAACACGAATTTTGTACAAGAGCTGAGCGTCTGGAAGAGGTCGGTAAGCTCCATGCATCCCATTGACCCTAAATTGCCTCATTGATGCTTTGGTCAGTTGTTCCCAGGGAACTTGCTTACTAATGGCTTGAATTGCGCCTATAGAGAAATTCAGCAGATATTGTTCTGGAAACAGTTGGTTCGCGGCCATTAGCAGAATAGAATGATGGGTTTACTTTGCTTAGAATACCCACCCGTAAATTTCTATGATCAGACGATGACGATAGGGATCTCCCCATTCCGCTGTCCAGTGTGGAGAAGGTTATTCTCCTGCTTGCCGTTTGAGGATGTTTACCAAGTCTCCAGAAAGCCACAATCCCGCATTGCGCAAAGCCTGAATGGGTTCTATCACGGAGGAGATTAAACCTCGACGCTTAGCCAACACGATTATGCCGCCTGTCCCTAAAGTAGGGATATTGAGGCTAATGGCACAGCGACGGGCGGCTGCGTCATCGATTATGGCGGTATGTTTTGGGTGCAACAATGCATAGCTGAGAACTTCGGACTCTCCAGCGCCTAAATCCCAAGCGGACACAAGGGGATGGAGAACGATCGCCTCAGCTTGAACCACCCAAGTGGACTGGGGCAGGGTTTGAGCAGCAACATCGTCTTTGCTAGCGGTCACTTCTTGCCACACGGCTGGGGGCACTTGTATTTGACCGAATAATTGAGGCAAAAGGTCGGCTAACTGGCTTTTGTAGAGGGTAATCAGAGGTGACGCATTCACCACAACTTTTTCAATCGGCATGGTTGAGTTCTCTGATTAGATCGGCTTCGTTGTACTGAAAGGGCGAAACCTGATAACGGGAAAGTGCCTGAATGAATTCGGCACGGGTTAATCCAGCGATTTCGGCAGCTTTGCCTTGGGAAATTTGCTCTAGTTCGTACCATTTAACCGCAGCGGCAATTCGCATTTCCTGTCCGAATTCATCGGGGGTTTTGCGTAGGGCGGAAAAGGCTGTGTCAGGGAGGTAAACAGTGATGCTAGTCATAGATCTTCTTCAGAGTTTTTAAAACATTAGGTTAGTTCATAGGTCAATATCTAAGGCAAGCTATCCAGGCTTGACTGGCGCTTTGGGCAAATTCTAGACTTTGAGGCTGTAGTCGTCGTGGCCCCATTCGCAGCGGGAAAGGACTTGTTTGGGAATTTTATTCAGGCCAAATTTTGCTCACATTCCTGGAAAATAGATCGGAGTAACCCCAGCAAAATTGACATTTCTCCAATCCCATACAGTAATGATTCACTCAACTCTTTATTGACCTCTAGTCGATAGAATTTCCAGCCCTCACCATTGGTGACAATGCCATAGATGTCAATGACTTTTCCCAATTGTTGACAGATCGATTGACAGGTCTGCATCTCTACCAAGCACTGAGCTGCTCCCTGTTCAAAATCATCTTTTTTTGCCTCAATCACGCACACAAAGGGGGCTCCTAAATAAGCTCGACGCTCAGCAATCAGATAGTCTGCATTGCCACAAACATCATCCCCTTCCAAATAAGCGCCCTTCCAGACTTTGAGACGATTAAATCCTTCTAAGCCCTCCTCACAGATGGCATCAATCAACAATGTCTTAGACACTTCTGGACTTTCTAAGTCAACGCGCTGTAGTCGCTCCAGTCGCTGCCGAAAAAAATCGCTAATGGTGATGGGCTGCGCCTCAATGGCCCAGCGATTGAGTTCCATTACCCCCAAATGCTTAAAGGCTTCTCGATAGGTGAAGCTAGAAAAAGGTTTCTTTCGCTGTTGGGTTGCCTGGATCATGGAGAATATCCTGCATCTCTGGGTTTACTACAATTATGCTCTGCTCTGTCAGTGAAGAACCAATACAGCTTCCATCGAAGCGTAAACAGGCTTTCTGCTCTAGGTTCCCGTCAATTTGGGCAATCGGCTGTCCCACTGGCGATCGACTTCATCCTGCACCTCAAACAGCGATCGCCGTTTCTGATTTCGCTGCTTTTCCAGTTCCTTTGCAGGAGTCTGACAGTGCCAAACCCCTGCAAAATGGATCTAACTCAGAACCCAATTCACTAAAGTTCTGACCCCAAATCCTGTCGCCCCAACATTGTGATAGCCGCTTTCCTTCTCTGTCCAAACTGGACCCGCCACATCCAAATGTGCCCAAGCTGTTTTTTGGACAAACTGCTTCAAGAACAACGCTGCTGTAATGGAACCACCCGGACGCGGACCTGTATTTTTCATGTCAGCGATCGGTGACTTCAACCCCTCAAAATATTTATCTTCCAAGGGCATGCGCCACATTTTTTCGCCAGCTTGCTCAGACGCACTCAATAAAGCAGTGGCCAGATCGTCTTGAGGACTCCAGACCCCAGCAATATCATTACCCAACGCCACAATACAAGCACCCGTCAGCGTCGCTAGGTCTACGATCGCATCCACGCCCAGCTTTTCTGCAAAAACCAACGCATCGGCTAGGGTCAAACGACCTTCCGCATCCGTATTGTTGATTTCAATGGTTTTGCCATTAGACGCCGTGAGGATATCTCCGGGATGAATGGCATGGCCGCTAATCATATTCTCCGTGGCCGCCACAATAAAATGCACTTCAACATTGGGCTTCAGCGTTCCGATCGCCTTTGCTGCCCCCAACGTTGCCGCCGCGCCCCCCATATCCATTTTCATGGTTTCAATCCCGCTCCCCGTAGGTTTGATGTTCAACCCACCAGAATCAAACGTCAAACCCTTGCCAATAATGGCCAATTTACGAGCAGGCGTGCCTTGCGGTTTGTAGGTCAAGTGAATAAACTTAGGCGGCATATCAGAGGCTTGGGCAACCCCCAAGAACGCGCCCATGCCAAGGGCTTCGCACTGTTCTTTTTCCAATATTTCTAGGGTTAATTCCAATTCTTGGGCCAGCTGAGCTGCTGTATCCGCCAAGCTCATTGGAGTCACCACATTGGCCGGGGCATTCACCAGTTCGCGGGCCAAAATCACCCCTGCGCTAACCTGTTGTGCTTTGGCGATCGCATCTGCCTGCATTCCCACACCCAACACATCCACCTGTTCGATGTATTGCTTAGAGCCATTGGCTTCAGGTTCGGATTTGAAACGATTGTCTTGATGGAGAGACAGTTCGATGCCTTCTGCGATCGCCCCTGCGGAAAGCTGGGCATTGTTGTGACACAACGGCAGCGCTAACCCAACCGTTTTAGCCTTTTGTTTTTGAGCGGTACGAACTCCCGTTGCCGCAGCTTGCCGGAGTCCTTCAAGCGTCCAAGCGTCTGGTTTTCCCAGTCCAATGAGAACAATTTTACGGGCAATGGTTTTACTTGAAGGCGATCGCAACCAAGTAGTTTCGCCGGATTTTCCCTTAAATTCACTCTCACTAACGATTTCTTGGAGCAATCCATCCAGAGTTTGGTCGATTGCTATAAAATGCTGCGATTGTTCCACCTGCTCTTCAAAAAGTCCGATGGCTAAACAGTCCCCAGCCCAAAGTTGTGGCGTTGTATCAATGGCTTGAATCTTCATGGCAGATGGTATAGGTTCACAGTGCTTGATAAGTACCATTTTGGCAGAGAGTTACGCACTGTTGGGGTTGTTAATGTTTTGCATTAAATAATGGGGTTAAATTTTACTGAAGGAAAACTAGTCCTGTTTCCATCAAGAGTATTTTGAAAATAAGGGGTATGGTGCAAATTCAAAAAACTTTATAACCCATGAGGATTCTCGACATGAAAGGCTTAACAGGTATCGCAATTGCATCGGTTGTATCAATTGGAATTGCTTTGAACGCAGTCGCGGAATCAATGAAACCCGTAGGACTGGGCGGACAACAAATCAATGGCCAAGTTGAATCTGTCAATGGTTCCACTCTAAAAGTAAAAACTTCTAACGGAGAAACTCAAACCTACAACATAGAGCCCTCTGTTATTTCTGCATTAAAACTAGAAACAGGCTCCAATATTGTGATTGATGGCACTCGTTTAACAACAGGTACCATTTCTAGCTTGGATCCCTATACTGCTGAAGTAGTCCTGGATAAGGGTGGCGAAGAGCGATCCTATATCCTGACCCGTGAGGCACGTCGTTATTTGAGTGTGGGCGATCGCGTCATTATTACCCCAGATCAGCGGGTGGTCAGTGCGGATAGATATAGACTGAGCTCCTCTGATTTAAGAATGCAATCTGTTGCTGTTGCCAGCGGTTCAAAGGTAGAAACCTCAAGTGCTGTGGCTAGCTCAAGTTCCAGTTCGAGCCAGACTGTCACACCATCAGCCAATACAGGTGGCGCAGAAATGCCTGAACCTGCTGCACCACAAGGTGTTTCAGGACTTTGGTAACTTGCGATGGGAGAATGCAAGGTGGCACGTATAAAATGCTCGCGCTAGTGTTAGAGATAATTTAGTTTTAAATTCTCTGCGTGCCCCTAAGCCCAGCCCTTTCTTTATGCAAAGAGGGGGCTGGATAAATATTTTTCCGTTCACCTTACGTTTAATCTTTTTTGGGTGCTATGACTTCTGAAAACCGTTCCACTTCCTTAGGAGCCTCAGTCTCTTCCACTGGGCAACGACTCCGCAATCTGCTCATTGTATTGGTGGCCGTAGTCTTGAGTCTCCTCTTAGGGTTAGGGCTTCAGCATCAAACGGCACGACCTTCGCTAACGGCTTTGGCTGAGTCTGCCACCCCACTGGACACAGCACTGGTCAATGGAAAACCTTCTTTGGTGGAATTTTATGCAAATTGGTGTTCGAGTTGTCAGGCAATGGCAGGAGACATGACGACGCTCAAGACAGAATATGGCGATCGCGTGAATTTTGTCATGCTCAATGTAGATAACAGCAAATGGCTTCCTGAGGTGATGCGCTATCGGGTGGATGGGATTCCGCACTTTGTGTTTTTGAATCGCGGCGGTGAGGCGATCGCAGGTTTTGTGGGCGAACAACCTCGCAGTATTTTGGACAAAAACCTGACGGCTTTGATTGCAGATGCTGAGCTTCCGGGTCAGTTCAGTAAGGGACAAACCTCTGCATTTCAAGCCGACGTGAAGGGAAATGCAGACGATCCTAGGAGTCATGGGGGACTGAGCGCAGGGGCGTGATGGAATTCATGCCAACTGACGGCGGAACAAACTCACGCTGATAGTGAGAAGCACTACGGCAAAAAGTCCAAGAGCAAGGGCGTGCAACCACAAACTTTCTAGTCCTACTCCTTTCAACAAAATCCCCCGCACGATCGCAATGTAGTGGCGTAGGGGATTGAGCCAGGATACCGTTTGGAAAAAGGCTGGCATGGTTTCAATGGGGGCGATCGCGCCGGATAATTGAACCATTGGCAAGTTGATGAAAAAGGCTGTCAATACAACTTGTTGTTGAGATTTTGAAACCGTCGCCAGCAAGATTCCCACACTGATGCCCACAAACACATAGAGGCTGGAAAGTGCCATAAACAGAATAAAATTGCCCCGGAATGGCAACTGAAATACAAATCGTCCGATGCTGAGGGCTAGCAAAACATCCCCCATGAGTAGCAAAAACAATGGGACAATTTTAGCGAGTAAAATTTCCCAGGCATCGGCAGGGGTCATGAGCAATTGCTCTAGGGTGCCTGTATCTTTCTCGCGTACTACTGTTACGGCTGAAACTAGCGTCCCGATTAGGGTTAGCACCAGCCCCATTACACCGGGGACAAAGAACCAACTGCTCCGCAGGCCGGGGTTATAGAAAAAGGTCACTACCGTTTCTACGGGAGGAGTAATTTGACTACCAATGGTTTGGAGGTTGAATTGTTGAAAGATTTGCTTCAGATACCCGTTGGCAATCCCCGCCGTATTGGCATCCACGCCATCCAAAAACACTTGCACGGATGCGGTTTGGTCGCGGGCCAGGAGTTGAGAAAAATCTGGCGGGATAATTAACCCTGCGGAGATCGCGCCTGTTTCGACACTGTATTGGAGGGCAGATTCTCTTCCAAAAAAGGTTTTGATCTCGAAAATATGGTTTTCTGTAATAGCAGCTAGGAGGTTGCGGCTGTCTAGACTATGGGCATAATCTACTACTCCCATAGAAATATTGTGTACGTCTGGGTTGAGGGCAAAGCCGTAGAGCAGAAGCTGAATGGTGGGCGGAAAGGTCAACAGAATCAACAGTTGTTTGTTGCGCAGGATCTGCTGAATCTCTTTACGGGCTAAGGCCCAAATTGGACTACTGGTCAGCAAATCACCGACTG
>JAAURS010000172.1 GCA_012032135.1 Acaryochloridaceae cyanobacterium RU_4_10
TGATAGTAGGTACAATAAGTATCTATAAAGTTGACCGTTGGTTTGGGGTCTCTAGGTGCTGTCATAGTCCCCTCCTTGGTTTCAGCCTTTCTTTCTATTTTACTCCGACGAAAGTGACTAAAGAGGGTTAAGATGAATGCTGCCCAGCCTTATCTTTACAATACTGAAAACCCCTCTGGCGTTCGCTTGTGTCCCAAACCAATAACGGCAAACGAACGGATGATGAATTCAGGGTCGTCGAGCTGATTTGCCAAAAGTGGCACTGCAATAGTGTCTTCGTAATTTCTGAGTGCGGTAATTGCGCTCATCTTCTCTTGAGGATTTTTGCTGTCTAGTAATGCCTTGAGTTTATCTAGCTGCATAGGAAAACCTTGTATTGTTTCGTAACGTTTTCTCATCTAGCAGGTTTTAAGAACGATGAAGATGAGAACTTTGGTTGTGTGTAACGATATTGTTACATGTTGTTTTCCGGGTAACAACGGTGTGAAGGTGCGGTTTCTACCCATTGGTCAAGGACAATGGTAATTTTCTAGCGTTTTAACGAGTAGGAGGAGCAAAACACTCCATTCTTGGATATCCCACTTGCTTAAAATTTGTTCGGCCTGACGAATTTCAGCGTCTGTGCCTTCTACCGTCACTAGACAATCGCCTCGATCCACGCGATCGCTATAGTACGCCGCTTGATGTTTGGGAATCGGAACCATACCCTGCATGCTCTTTTGCGGCTAGAAAAGATCCCTGCTGCATGTTTGTATTGATTAGAAGACATTTGTTCCTCAAACAATTTCCTGTAGGTCCTCGAACATCGCTCAGAGCTTTTCCACAATGAGGCGAGACTGAAATGAATTAACGGAGGGGATCGAAGCGTTCTAATAACAGCACGATGACAATAACTGGTAAACTCGCACCGATGCCGATTGCTTCTTGAGTGACACTGACTGGAACCGTTTGAAATAATTGATTCATCACGCTCCACTGACTAAATAGCGTTTGTAGAATCACGATCGCAATTATCCCGATTGCAGGGGCGTAGGCAATGCGACGAGATCGATACCGTAGCTTGGCAAACACTGAAGGAATAAACTGGCTAATGCTCAACAGATAGAAAGCTTCTGCTGAAATTAAGGTATCGACTGCCATCGTGCGCGCCAAAGCAACATTACCGGTTGTTTGTCGCGCCCACAGAAATGTCCCAAAGACCGCAATTAAATTAAAGAGCGAAATGATAAGGATGCGCCTCACTAATCTAGGCGTCAGTAGAGGCTCATTGGGATTGCGGGGGGGTAACTGCATCACGTTTTTAGACTTCGGCTCAAAGGCAAGCGGCGCTGTCAAGGTAATCGAACTGACCATATTTACCCAGAGAACTTGGAGGGGCAGAATCGGCAGAACTGTTCCAGACAGCACCCCCACAAAAACGATCAGCCCTTCTCCGCCGTTGGTCGGCAACGTAAAACCGATCGCTTTGATCAGATTCTGGTAGACGGTCCTTCCTTCCTCCACGGCTGCTTCAATTGAGGCAAAGTTATCATCTGTCAGGATCGTAGAGGCCGCTTCCTTGGCAACTTCCGTTCCGGTAATGCCCATTGCAATTCCTAAGTCTGCTTGTTTGAGGGCGGGCGCATCATTCACGCCATCTCCGGTCATTGCTACGATTTCGCCTTGAGATTGCAATGCTTTGACCAATCGCAATTTCTGTTCTGGGGCAACTCTTGCAAAGACAACCCCTGATTCTGCTGCTTGTGCGAGCTCTTGTTCGTTCATCCGGCTGAGTTCTTGTCCGGTAAACGATCGCACTTCATCCCCTTTGCTCAACTTCATCCTGCGAGCGATCGCCGTGGCTGTGAGAGGATGGTCGCCTGTAATCATTTTGACTTGAATTCCCGCACTCTGACAGGCACGAATCGCCGAGATCGCAGCGGAACGGGGAGGATCGATCATTCCCTGTAGCCCCAAAAGCACCAGACCGCGATCTAGATCGGAACGGTCTAATGACTGCTGGCCAACGGGGACTATCTTCTTCGCAAATGCCAAGATACGCAATCCCTGTTTGGCCACGGCTTCAGCTCGGTGTTCAATTTGAGGGCGGTCCAATGGCTCTAACTGTCCTTGCGCGTTGGCTTTACGATCGCATCGCTTTAGAATCGACTCCATCGAGCCTTTCACATAGACTGTATTGCCCGTATGAGTTTGATGCAACGTTGCCATGTACTGAAACTGCGAATCAAAGGGAATGACTGATAAACGGGGCATTTCCCTTTCTACGTTTTGTCGGGTCAGACCTGCTTTTTGAGCCACGACCACTAATGCACCCTCCGTTGGGTCGCCCACAATGGCGTACTGCCCATCTTGCTCTTGCAGGTGAGAATCATTACACAACAGCCCAGCTCGCAAACAGTCTTCTAACACCGGAGCGTTCGCTAGATCGATGGGTCGATCGTCTAGTAAGATTTCACCCTCTGGGTCGTAACCTGTGCCAGTCACTGAGTAACGTTGGTTGCCAGCATAAATGCCTTGAACCGTCATTTGATTTTCAGTCAAGGTGCCCGTCTTGTCAGAACAAATAACAGTTGTGCTACCCAGGGTTTCAACCGCCGCCAGCTTCCGCATGATGGCATTGCGACGCGCTAAGCGGGAAACCCCAATTGCTAAGGTGATGGTAACAATCGCAGGTAACCCTTCAGGAATCGCAGCTACCGCAAAGGCAACGGTCGTCGTAAACACATCTACCCAGGATCCTGTTCGAGACAGTCCCACTACGAAGACTAGGGCAGCTACGCCTAAGATGACATAAAGCAGTTTTTGACTGAATTTGTTAATTTTACGAGTAATCGGCGTTTCAGTATCGATACTCTGCTCCATCATTTGAGAAATTCGACCCGTCTCAGTTTCGCTAGCGATCGCTACAACCAAACCCTGCCCTTGCCCTGAGGCAACTAGGCTGCCCGCGTAAGCCATATTCGTTCGGTCTGCTAGTGCGGTTTCTAATGCGAGCGGTTGAGGGTCTTTCTCAACAGGAACCGATTCTCCCGTCAGTCCCGATTCGTCAAGGGTCAAATTGCTTGCCTCAACCAGCCGCAAATCGGCAGGCACTTTATCACCAGCCGCTAGCAACACTAGATCTCCTGCTACAACTTGATTGGAGGAAATGCGCGTCGTTTGACCTTCGCGAATTACAGTCGCTTCGGTATTGACCGACTCAGCTAATGCCGCGATCGCATCCTCCGCCTTTGACTCTTGGACAAATCCAATGATGGCATTCAGAAGGGTGACCCCAAAAATGACTGCGGAATCCACCCATTCTTGAAGAAAAGCGGTCACAACACCTGCTGCCAGCAAGATGTAGAGAAGCGGCTGATTGAATTGCAGTAGGAATCGCATCCACGCACTTTTTCCTGGTTTACCAACCAGTTCGTTTGGCCCAAATTGAGTCTGTCGGCGATCGACTTCAGTTGAAGTTAAGCCTGTTTCAAGATTGCTCTTCAAACGCTGGGCCGCTTCTGCGATAGGAAGAGAATACCACTCGCGTTCGGGCAAATTCTGAGTTGCGGTTGCGATCATACGGGCTGCTCCAATACGGTCCCCAAAGTGGAAGTTTACTGGTTGTGCCGTCCTCCTCCATCCACCCTTTGAGCGAAATCTTAAAACTCGCGAACCGTTGAGCAACTTTCTATACATTGGTAGGTTTAACTGCGATCGCCGCCCAATTTTCCAGATTGCGACTGCCTAGAAGTCTTTGATTATCGCGGTCCAAAAGGATGAGCGGGTAGACCAATGGTATGAGTTTGCAAGCTAAATAAATCACCCGAATGAAAGCTGCCTTCGATTTCTACTTCACTCAACCCGATCGATGCTGTTGTGATGTAAAGTGTCGTTCGATCGACGCCACCAAATGCACAGGCTGTCGGGCGCTGAATGGGCAGTTTCACGCGCATCATCTCTTTGCCATCGGGATCGAACCGGATCATGCACCAGCCGTTCCACATCGCTGACCAAATGCAGCCTTCTCGATCGACCGTCAACCCATCGGGTTCAAAGGCTTCCTCTGATAAATCAACCCAGACGCGACGCTCGGTCAGGCTACCCTCCGCAAGATCGAAGTCATAGGCATAAATTGTTTTAGGGAATGAATCGGTTAGATAGAAAGTCCGCCCATCGGGACTCCAACCCAGCCCGTTCGGAATAGTCAGTCCGGTTTCCAGTACCTGCAAATCGCCCTCAGGAGCATACCGATACAGCCGACCTACGGGTTTGCTGTTCCCGGTCAAGCCAAACCAAAACCGTCCGGCGGCATCGCATTTACCATCATTGTAAGCGAGTACCGGGGGGAGTATCTGCAATTGCAAGAATCGGCGTGACTTCACTGCTTTGGGTGTTTAAGAATGCGAGTTGATTGCGTTGGGCTATAATCAGCCGACGATCGCCAGCAGGGGCAATGCAGCCTACTACGTCACCCACCTCAAAAAACTGATGGGCACCCGTCGCAGGACTGAACTGATGGACGCGGTGATTGTAGATATCGACCCAATACAGCAACTGCTCTGCTTCAACCCAGCAGGGTGCTTCTCCAAGTCGCGCTCGGACGGTGAGAATGTTTTTTGGCGGATCTGGTGTGGCATTCATCAATTTTCTAGAATAACTCTGCTAGAAGAGAGAGATTAAAGTAATTTCTAGACGACATTCTTCGTCTGCCCTCGTTTCATCCCGCTCTAAGCTGACCAAGTTTCTCGAAAATCGGCATAGAGCGTCAGACCGCCATCAATAAATAGCGTCTGTCCGGTAATATAGGCGGCTTCATCAGATGCCAGAAATGCGGCAGCGGCAGCCATTTCCTCTGCTGTTCCAGGACGACCCATCGGAATGTGACTTGCTACGATCGCTTTCTGTTTGGGATCGTTAACCCAAGCTTCGTTAATAGGAGTGTGGGTGGCTCCAGGTGCGATCGCATTCACCCGCACCCCGCGCCCCGCATACTCTAGCGCCAGCGTTCTCGTCAAATTTCCCAGACCTCCTTTACTGATTGAATAACTCAGATATGACGGTCGAGGAATGATTTCGTGAACGCTAGACACATTAATAATGATGCCAGAACGATTTTGCAATAGAAAATGCTCGATCGTCTCGCGCGCGCACAAAAAAGCACCGCGAAGGTTTACAGACAAAACACGATCGAAATCTTGAGTCGAGATTTCATGAGAGGCACATTCTTTCTGAATCCCTGCATTGTTGATCAAAATATCAAAACCGCCAAAGCAATCGGTAATGGCTTTCACCATCTCCAGAATATCTTCTTCTTGGGACACGTCCCCTTGAATCAATAGAGATTGCACCCCACATTCTTCAACCTGCCCGCAAGCCTTTTGCATTGCCATTTCTTCGGTTTCTTCGGCCTCCTCTGCACTTTTGCGATAGTTAATCGCAATATTACATCCTTCTTGAGCGAGTCGAATGGCGATCGCTTGCCCAATTCCCGAACTCGCACCTGTAACGAGTGCCGTTTTTCCAGCCAATCCTTTCATCGAACAGTCTCCAGAGTTACTTCTTGAATACAAGCAGGGATAAAACTAGCCTTTAGCCGAGGGTCGGGCAGGTAATGCCTGGGGGCGAACGGTTAATGGTTGCGCCTTCCCATTTCGGCTTACGGTAAGTTGCATCGGATTGTTAATTCCCGTTGCATCTACCTGCTGTTGAATTTGATTTACGTTTTCAATACGATTCCCATTCACGCTGACAATGACATCCCCTGCCCGGAGTCCGGCACGAGCCGCCGGAGAGTTTGGCAGGACACTCAAAACAATAATTCCTCGGTCTTGAGCCACTCGAAAACTAAGATCGCTTCGATTGATTTGCGATCTTAACTCCGGTGTGAGGTTAGCCATTTGAATCCCGATGTAGGGATACTCAACTCGTCCTTTGGTAACGAGTTCTGGGATATATTCTTCACGGTGTTAATGGGAATCGCAAATCCAATGCCTTGTGCGCCTTGAATAATTGCCGTATTTACCCCAATCACTTGTCCTGCTGCATTCAGCAATGGTCCCCCAGAGTTTCCTGGATTAATGGCAGCATCCGTTTGCAGAAAGTTAATTCGCTTGTCTGGAATACCAATTTCTGCGACCGATCGTTCCGTTGCGCTGACGATGCCTTGAGTCACTGTATTGCTGAGCCCGAGTGGATTTCCGATCGCGATCGCGATCTGTCCCGGCACTAGAGTATTGGAGTCTCCTAAGGGTACCGTCGGTAAATTATTTGCATTAATATCAACCACTGCAAGATCGCTCAGCGGATCGGAGCCAACCACGCGCCCTGGATAATTTCGTCCGTCTTTCAGAACAACAGTGACGGTATCTGCCCCTGCAACCACATGAGCATTGGTAATCACTTGCCCATCAGCAGTTGTAAGGAATCCCGACCCCGTTCCCTGTTGCACTCGCTGTCCGCGCGGACTCGGTTGCCAAAAAACTCATCTAAGCCAAAATCATCCACGGATTCTCTCACCGTGCGCGATGTGTTGATTTGCACGACGGCAGGTCCAACTCGCTCTGCAACGGTTGCAACTGGGCCAAGATTGTTTCCTTGAGGCGCAGGAGACGGTAGGGGAGCAGAATTTGTCGGTTGTTGTACGTTTCCATTCGTCTGAAGCGAGGAACAGCTTGATACGCTAGCGGCAATCAGTAAAGCGGGGAGGAAAGCAGATATTTTAAATATAATCATATAGACAGATATTCAAATACATTGCCAAAAGCTAAAGTTAGGCGATCGAGGCGAGCAATATTTTTGAGAGGACATTCAGCACTTCAGCGGCTCGCGAGGCAAAGGATGCTATATCGCTAAAGGTGGCAGGTTTTTCGAGTGAGAGTATCCCCCTATGGAGGCATTTAAACTTACCCAGTTGAATATAATTTTTGAAGGGTTAACAGCAAATTGTTTATAAAACTTGCCTCTAATTTCCTTGTGCTTCTTCAAGATTTAAGAGACTGACCATCACACCCGCGATTGGGACTGCCAAAAAGATACCTAGCAGTCCTGAGACCCGCGTCCCAACCAAGAGTGCAAAAAACACCACAACTGGACTGAGATGAACCGTGCTTTGCATCACGCGAGGAGAAAGAAGATTGTCTTGTAATTGTTGCAAAATAACGCAAACTGCTAATACCTTGAGCGCAGTCAACCAGCCACTTTGCACTAAGATAATCATGCAAACTAGAGACACGCCCAGCGTTGCCCCAATGCCAGGAATTAAGTCAAAAATACCAACCGTCACCGCGAGTAAAAACGGAAATGGAATTTGGAACAGCACAAAAACGAGAAATGTGGCAGCGCTCAAGCAAAACGAGATCAGCAATTGACCGCGCAGGAACCCAACAAAATTTGTTTGTACTGCGATCGCAACGCGGCTTCGATACCGATCTGGTACTAACTTAAGCACGAGTTGCCACAGTTTTGCACCATCTATCAGCATAAAAAACGCAATTACTAAGACAATAATAAATGTGACATAATTCTGCAAAAGAACAGGCAGAGAACTGACGACCCAGTTCAAACCAAATACAAACGCATTACGAATTTGAGCTTCAACTGCATCAAAGTTAAGCGGAATATTTCGGGCTGCTAGTGCATTTTGTAACTGATCCAGAGGATTGTTTGTAGTATTCAACGTCTGGAGCAGTTGCATCGCTAATTGTTGAAGTTGATTGCTTAAAGTCAACCCAATTGCAACAACAGCAACAACGATCGCAATTAGACTGAGGACAATAACAAGACTTAGGGCAACGCTTCGGCCAACGAAGCGTTGTAGAAATCGCAGTGGATAATTCAGCAGCAGTGCCAGGATTGCTGAAAACGCAAATACAAAGATCGCATACTCAAAGTATTGGAATAGGGTAACCAATGCCCAACCAGATGCAAAGAACAGCAGGAAGCGAACTAATGCATGGGTATCAATCCGGTTCCAATGCAATCGACGATCGGCTGGCTCTGGCGGTTTCTCCATGACGATAATTTTCCTTTACAAACATAGTCCTGCAAAACGGATCTACATTGTTGGGCTGATATCCCACAAACATTCGCACCTTGTAAGCAGGGTAGCCTCAACCAAAAGGTAGGTATGCTTGTAAAATTTTACGATCGTGTTCCAGCAGAAATCGAACTATTTTTTGCCTGTAGAGGTTAGTTAGGTTTTCTGGAGCCCTTCAACTTGGGGTCTGGCAAATTTCGGGGTGGAATTTCTCTGCCCTCGTAAAACCGACGCTCTAGATGACCCAATCCAGCCCAGCCCCCTAACAGTCCTAGCGCTAACCCGCTCGACAGTATCGCAAAAGCCGGACTGACCCTCTGGCTCAATGCCATGAATAAGGGTGTTATGCCCCAGGCGATCGCCGCACCTACCGCCAACCCCAACCGCACTCGTTTTAGATTGGCAAGGGCTCCGCGACAGCTCGCACAGTGAATTGTGTGGGACTGGTAGCGATCGAGGAGTTGCGTTTTAGTTAAAGCAGGTGGTAGCAACTGACCTGGGAAAAGATCTGCTTGGTATTCAGTCAACCATTTGTGGAGTTGAGATACGAATAAGTCCGCCTTGGTGGGTAGGTAAAATGCCTTGGAGAGACAATTGCTACCTCCCGCTGATTCCAGATAGCGCTCTTGGTGGTGTAGGAAAATTTGGTCGTCTTCCAGGATAGCATTTTGGCCGATATGAGAGTGCCAAGTTGGGGTCCAGTTGATAAAACGCCCTGGCCACGGCGATGAAAACTTAAAGGGAAACCGAGCAATTAAACGGCATTCTCCTTTCCGAATGGGAACTGCATACACAACCGTCAGGGTTCTACCAAATTGTTTAGAAGTTAGATCGTGACACATAAAATTTGGCGCGATAAAGCAGGTATCCTGTCGCCCTAGGGTTCCCCGTCGCGGACCTTCTTCCCATACCCCCGCAAACCCATGCTTTCCTGCTTCAACGATGTCTAAATCAACCGGAGCCGCATTGGAACGATTGCCTACGGTACGGTGGTGCGTGTAAGGAACATGGCTTGCATCCAAAACATTTTCTAGGAGTGTTAAAGCATCGTAGGGTAAATCTCGGGCGATGTTAATACAAACCCACTCATCGGGCTTTTCTTCCATCGCTTCAATAATGGGAATTGTTGTCTGCTCTGCATTTTCTGACTTGCCGGGATAGACAAATAGCAACCCCTGTCGCACTGCGGTAGGGAGGGATCGAATGCAGGCTCTAGGAGACTGAAGGGCTTGTTTGTTGCCCTTGAGTTGCGGAATCTTCTCGCACTTGCCGCTTCCAGAAAACGACCAGCCATGATAGGGACATTCTAAATAACCTTCTTCAGAAATACGTCCTTCTGATAACCGAGCTAAGCGGTGGGGACAGCGATCGGCCATTACTCGCCACTGTTGAGTTGCAGGCTCCCACCAGATCGCCAGATCCTGATCCAGAAGTGTAAATGCAGTGGGCTGAGTGGAATCTAAATCTTTAACGAAGTAAATCGGATACCATGCTTCAGCCCAGTCGAAGTGTTGCGGGGTCAGATCCACCTGCGGGAGATGGTTCCTGAGACTGGGGCATGGTTCTGCTCTAAAGACACTGAGGGTAATGGGGTTGAGGAAGTGCGGTTCATGGGCATACAGAAAATGCAATGTTTCGTTACATTTCTGTTATACCTTCATTTGACTGGGAAGTGTTTTGAAGCAAAAGATTAGGAGTTATATCGACGGCTAACGGCTTGCGCTTCACAGGCGGCGAGTAAAATAAGCTCAAAGCTAGTAGTCCACCAAAGGAACTCTGCCTAGTTCAAGGATGTAAGAACAGGGTATAAGTTTTCTAGCTTAATACGTGCATCTGTACTTAAAAAGCACCAATTTACGGTGGCTTTTTGGTCATTACGCT
>JAAURS010000173.1 GCA_012032135.1 Acaryochloridaceae cyanobacterium RU_4_10
TTAACCCTCCATGCAGGCGTCAACTGGACGGCGATCGCCCATTGTATTAACCGTCTCAACCAGGAGTATCCAGCCGCCCAATTGGGCATCCAAAGTATTGAAAATAAAGGAGATGGCATCATCCTTCTGAAATTGAGTACCGCACCGGGGATGGATACAGTTCAAATCCATCGGGATTTTATGCGGATTTATGAAGAAACCAAGCAAAGGCTGGAAGGCCGCCATCAGCTCAATGCAAGAGATGCCCTTTTAGCCCACAACACCACGGAAAGCATAAACCCTCGGGAATCCAATCAATCAGTTATTTGAGTTACTAACCCCCATGATGGGTGCAGAACCCGATCGGCGGTCAGTGACTAGAAATGGCTCCGTTCCGCTTTTTGAGACAGTTCCTATAGCCTCTCTTCCTATAACCTCCATTGCAACAACAGCAGATGTTGCTACCGCAATCCGCACCATTATGGACGATCTCTCTGTCCGTTATCCAGATGCAACTGACACTCAGCGGATTATTGTTGCAGCCCTTGAAATCCAACAAATGGCCAAGCGCGATGATGCATTTAAGCTCAAACTCGTCGAAGCGCTTCAATCTGGCAGTCTATTGATCGATCAAATCCTGAGCAATAATCCATTTTTGAAAATTAGCGGCGAGATGGTCAGTGAATGGCTTGATGCAGTTCCAGCAGTTGCTCAGATCTGAACCCACAGTCCTGATAAGCTGTCTGAAGATGATTCTTCAAACCCATGACTCAGCTTTCTAGTTCTTCGGATATTGCAACCCCAAACTGGTCGATCTTGCTTCAACAACTCTTAGAGAAACAATCCCTTAGCGCTCCGCAAGCCACCCAATTGATGGAGGGTTGGCTGAAGGATGAAATTGAACCCGTCCTTTCAGGGGCTATTTTGGCTGCAATTCAGGCCAAAGGGGTAGATGCAGATGAACTTGTAGGGATGGCTTCTGTTTTACGCGATCGCGCCACAACTCCTTCTTGGCCCCAACGCCCAGCGCGTTTGGTCGATACCTGCGGCACGGGAGGGGATGGCGCTTCAACGTTTAATATTTCTACAGCGGTTTCCTTTGTGGTGGCTGCTGCGGGGATTCCAGTTGCAAAGCATGGCAATCGTTCGGCCTCTAGTCAGGTGGGGTCAGCGGATGTTTTGGAAGCGCTGGGGTTGAATCTGATGGTCGATCCAGCTACTGCTCAGGCGGCGGTGGAAACAGTTGGGATTACATTCTTGTTTGCTCCAGGCTGGCATCCTGCACTGAAAACGGTCGCTCCATTTCGGAAAACCTTAAAAATTCGCACAATTTTTAATTTACTGGGGCCATTGGTCAATCCCTTCCGACCTACAGGGCAAGTGGTGGGGGTAGGGGATCCTGACGTTTTAGATGCGATCGCCACGGCATTGAACCAATTCGGTGTAGAACGGGCCATTGTACTCCACGGTCGTGAAAAGTTGGATGAGGCAGGACTTGGGGATTTGACAGACCTTGCAGTGGTTCAGAATCAGACCGTTCAGCGGCAAGCGATCGATCCGGTTCAATTAGGATTGACGGCTGCGCCCTTGAGCGAACTGCGGGGGGGAGATGTCTCTGAAAATGCCCACATTCTTAAAGCGGTGTTGCAAGGCAAAGGGACAACCGCTCAAACCCATGCCGTCGCAATCAATGCGGCCCTTGCACTGTTTGTAGGGGGGCTGTCGATGACTATGCAGGGGGCGTGCAACAAGCCCTGACCATTCTTGAGCGCGGAGCAGCTTGGGATAAATTGGAAGCTCTGATTCAGTTTCTGCGATCGGCTTAGCCCTTTTGGTCGCGTACAAACGCTTCATTTGTTGGCGAGTGCCAACATCAAATTTTTGCTTACCTCAAGGACTGTGCCAAAATAAAGGTCATGCAAAATCTCAGGTGATAAAACGCTCGTGATCGAGGTTGAAGTCCATCAGCAGCTCAAAGCTTTGCTGCGGGCACAGGGGGGAAACACTTGGCCGCATCATCTCACGGTGGCCAGATTGGTAGCCAGAGCCCTGAGACTCCAGCGCAATACGCTCATTCAAGTCAGTAGCACCGCAGCCTACCAAGGGCAATATCGCCTCAGCTATTTGGCATCTTTACTGCTTTGGCCGGGACCAGCTATTTTGGTGGCTACCCCTGAGGTCCAGCAGGCATTGTGTCATATTGAACTGCCTCGGTTAAGAGAGTGGTTGCGTCTCTCTAAGCCCGTTTATTCCGCAACCGCGTGGCCTGGTGAAGATTTTTCAGGAATCTTATTGCTGTCTCCCCAGGACTGGTTAAGACAGCAGTTCAGTCACCCTTTCCCCTTTCCCGCAGGAGTGCCGTTGGTTATTGAGGGTGCTGAAGACTTGGCCCATCTTACCCAGGCCCATCTCACTCAATCCATTTTGCCCCAGGACTGGGACCGATTGATGTGGGCTCATCCGTCTCAAGCCAATGCGATCCGCGATCGCCGTGCTGCCCTCACCCGCGAATTATTTCAACATCCGTCGAATCCCTACGGCTGCGTCATGGTAGACCATCCAGAGCGCGAGATTCTCAGCGATCTATGGTGCTCATCCAAGGCGATTGCCAGGAATTGCTGCTTCCGTGGCAATCCCTGGACCATGCCCTCACTGAGACGGGCACGATGATGTGGGCGGACCTGGACCGACAACAGGGATGTTTCCAGTTAAATAGTGCTCCCGTCGATCTTGCTTCTTACCTACAACCGCTATGGCAAGGGCGATCGACTATTTTGCTGGGGGGAACCCTCGATCTAGACGCTCGCGCGGAATTATTTCGGATGCAGTTGGGTCTTGGCGACCTCACCTGCGTACAGTTTGCAACAGATCGTCACAATGAGGCGCTTTCACTTTACTTGCCAGATGGCATCCCCATGCCCAATACGCCGGAGTTTGCCTCAGCGCTCATGCACCAGTTTCATCAGCTTTTAACGCTGCGGTATTCTACGGATAGCTTTATCGTTTTGGTGGTAGACGATCTGCCCCTCAAGACGCGGGTGGCTTCGTTACTGGCGGCAGAGTTTGGATCGCGGGTCAAGGTCGAACGGACGGATTGTACCGCAGGCAATATTCTGATTGCGGGCTGGGAGTTTTGGAATCGATCGCAACGATACCTCCCCCCACCCCCAACTCTTGGCGATCGCACCTTACCTTTCCCCTTCTCTAGAAAATCCGAAGGTGGCGGGGCGGGTGGCCTATTACAAACAACAGCGCCAAGATTGGTTCAGGCTGTATTTGTTGCCCGAAGCGCTGCGGATCTTGCAAAAGGCGATCGCGCCGCTGCGGGGAGAACCGAGCCTTCTGGCCTTATTGGACAACCGAGTTTTACACCGTTCCTACGGACAGCAGGTTTTATCCGTGCTGAGTCCCTATGCGCGATCGAGCTATCTGGACGAATCTGTCTTGATCCCGCCTCAGTGCTCCGTGTAAACCTTCGTCCTGTAGTAGGATCGGCATAGGGGCACTGCGTTTGAGAAGAGGGTCACAATGGGCGAAGCAAAACGACGAAAAGAAATCTTGGGCGACCAATACGGACAAGAGAAACAAAATAAATTTTTGGGACTGTCGCTTCCAGAGAAACCAACCGAACAATTCATGAAGATTACAACCCGTGCCACCTGGATCGGGATTGGTGGCGTTGCAGCTTTCTGGCTTACGGTGCGTTTTCTGGGGCCTAGCTTGGGATGGTGGCATGTGGAGTAGAAGGAGAAATTGAAAATTTCTCTAACTCTGACAAGCTTGCCGTAAAGAGGCTATACTAACGGTTGCACAATAGTGTGCAGCTTATGGGCATGTGGCGCAGTGGATAGCGCATCAGGTTCCGGTCCTGAGGGTCGGGGGTTCGAATCCCTCCATGCTCGCTTTATTTTCTAAATATCAAAGCAATGAAAGTAGCTTGAATTCATTGCTTAAAATACGAATATGTTTCAAAATATACGAATTTAATTTTTTCTTAAGAATTGCACCATTAAAGGTTAAGAAAAAATTAAATTTAACTCAAAAATCTTGGGTGATAAATATCAAATAAAGGGTAGATCTACCCTTACTATGTCAGGGAAAATCATTAATACTATTAGCATATAAAAGCCGCTGGCCACCTCTATTAGGCTGGCATTTCAAAAATCTCTCTATTGAAGCAGTAAGGCCCCAATCAATTGATTGGGGCCTTACTGCTGTTTGATTTTGTAGAGCTTATCTCTGAGGACCTTACTAGAGGGTCCCGTTTTTTGGCAGACAGGAAGAAAGTTCCAAATTTGTCCAGACCTTGGATCGATCGAGATTAAAATGTTTAAGGCGCTTGGGGACTGCAAGGGTCTTTCGCCTAGAATTGTGACAGCTAAAGATGAGGAGAACTTATGGCTTTATCAGTGGGTACATCCGCACCTTTATTTACGACCAAAGACACCAATGGCAATACGGTCTCGCTCTCTGATTTCTCGGGTAAAACCGTCATTTTGTATTTCTACCCTAAAGATGACACGCCGGGATGTACCAAAGAAGCCTGTAGCTTCCGAGATAACTACACGGCTTACCAAGGGAAAGATATTGTGGTGCTAGGGGTGAGTGGAGATGATGAAGCCTCTCACCAACAATTTACGCAAAAATTTAGCCTGCCCTTTCCCCTCCTGGCCGATGTGGATCGCTCCATTATGCAGTCCTATGATGTGGATGGCGGCGGCTACGCCAAACGGGTGACCTATGTGATTAATCCCCAAGGTGCGATCGCCCATGTGTACACCAGCATCAACACAGAAACCCACGCCACAGACATTTTGGCCGACCTAGGACTCTAGTTCCAGCCTGTTGTAGGGGCAAACAACCATTTGCTCCTACAACAATCAAGCGGTTTTGTGGTTTTGGTCAAGGTGGGGCTGCAAAAACTGTTTTAACTGGCTGACTGTCAATCTAGGAGATGGCCTAGGGATAGGCATTACTTGAGATTCAGAAGCAACAGATTGCCGAAATAAGACGGGAACCTCATACTGATACGTTTGGAACCAGTCTGGTTGGGTTGTAATATCGCGGATTTCGAGTTCAAAGCCTAAATCTTGAAGTTGCTCCAATTTTTCTTGAAGTCCTTCGCAAAGATGGCAGCCCGGTTTGCTATATAAAATGAGCGTTTGCATAAACTCCCGTGTCAAAAATGTTTCGATCGCCCAGATGCTACCACTTCTTGTAAGGCAAGAATTTACCAGACATCGTGACCTTAACCCGATCGCCCTTCGGATCCGCTTCTTTTTCAATATCTAGCGTAAAGTCGATCGCGCTCATGATACCGTCGCCAAATTTTTCATGAATGATTTCTTTCATGGGCATTCCGTAAACCTGCATGATTTCGTAAAAACGATAGATTAAGGGATCCGTGGGAACGATCGGTCCTAACCCTTTTACAGGATAGTGGGTCAATGCGAGTGCGATATCTGGTCCTAACCCTAATGCTTGGACGAGTTTTTGGGCTTCTTCAGGCGATGCGCTGGCTTGACAATAAAATAACGCTGCAATCCAAACCTCATCGCGCCCTAACAGTTGTTCGAGATCTGTAAAACTAAGACCTTTGGACTGTTTGGCGGTCAGCAATTGTTGAGTAATGTCTGGAATGGACATGAACACTCCTTGAAATTCGTCCGGCTAAAGGGTTGACCTACAGTGTAAATGCGATCGCCCTTGACCGCGCATTATGATTTTTTAGACTTGAAGATACAATGAGCAGCAGAAGGGTAGCCTAGGATTAAGTGCATTGTACCTATAGCATCATCGGTCACATGCCTTACCGTCTTTAACGTTTTAGTGTCTACCAAGAGTTAGCAGTCATGTGGATGGGGTTTCGGCATTCTAATTGGAAGGCGATCGTGGGGGCAGTCCTCCTTTCGTCTGTAGCAAGTCTTCCGCTGGTCAGTCAGGCTCAGTCGCCCGGAGACGTGATTCGGATTGGTTCACCAACCCAGTGGAGTCAGTTTGAGTCCTATTGGAACCAACTGCTCAACCTGGGTGCTCCCCCAGCCCCTGCCTCCGCAGATCAAAGTTTTGCTTCAGATCCCTCTGCTGTAACATCCACAGATCCACAGGTTCTCGAACGCACCTTGGCCAAAAGATTGCGCGTGAGTAATTTGCGGCTTGCACCTATTGTGAAGCTTAATGGATCTTCACTACTGATGGGAAGTATTACCAATGGCAATAATAAGGCAGTCACGGTTTCCGGCATTAACCTCGAAGTGCTTGACTCCAACGGCAAATTAGTTCAGACCAATTCTGTTGCCCCCGAACCTGCCACCATTCCCCCCGGTGCAACAGTCACGTTTCAACGAGAGTTACAGACTGTTCCTGCTGACGGCGGTTATCGCGTCCGTCTGTCTAAAACGCCTTTTTCACTTCAGGGTGGCGTCTAGGTATGATGGTGGGATGATAATCATCACCGTTAAGTTGTTTGCAGCCTATCAAGAAGCCTACGGACAACCTGAGGTCACTCTAGAAGTGCCCTCAGGTACAACTGTCGCGATGGTGGGCGATCGCATTCGAGAGCCGTTCCCTTCATTGCAAACCCTTGCTCCAGTGACGCGCTATGGGATTAATTTAACCTTTGTCAACCCAGAAACCCTCGTACAACCAGGGGATGAAGTGGTTTTGGTTCCACCTGTGAGTGGTGGGTAGAGCGCTACGCAGGGGATTGGTTTAATAGGGCAAACAGGGGATCTTCTAGTTCGTACCCAAATAGTTCTGCCATTTGCTTCAGAGTATTAGAGCGGTCTAAATTGTGCTTTTGGAGCCAGTGGTGAATGGCAAAGATTTTGTGCATCAAAAATAGATCTAACGCTTGAGGATTGAATTGAATCCCTTCCCTCGGGCTAAATTCATGGGGGACCATCATTGCGGCATAACGGGTTAATTCACCTGCGCGCCAATTCAGCCAGTAGGGCAACCAAGGGTATAGGGTGTCCAGTCGGATAAACCAGAGGCGAATTTCAGGAATGTCAGGGAGTTCCAGGGTTTCGTCTGGGTTTTGCGGATAATCAATTTGAAACTGAATCTCTTGTTCGCGATCGAAGAGCGTTCCGGTCTGAATCCAGTTTTCTAAAACGGATTGGACTGGCGAGAGGTCTAAGGTATGAAAGTGTTCGGTATTGATGACAATAGTAGTGGTCATAGGGGAAGTTTAAGAACCGATTATCCAGGGGTGACAAACGTTTCAGTGGTAATGGGAATACAGTTTTGCAGTTGCATGATGTTGGAAATCGCAATGCGATCGCCTGGACTCAAGCCTTCCAATACTTCCTGATTGTTTCCTATTATTTTGCCTAGCTGAACCGACTGTTGGTTGGCAACCATCCGATCGGGCTCAATCTTGAGAAGAGGGCTCCCCTTTGGAAGGGTGGCCTTACAGTCTGAATTTTGAAATGGCTGCCCCACAAAAATAAAATCCTTCCCTTCCAGACGAGAAATCGCAGTCGCAGGCACCAGTAGACCAGAATGCGAATTCCAAATCACCCGAGCCCTTACAAATTTGGAGGTTCGCAGAACGTCACCTACGTTTGTAAAGGCAGCCTTAGCCCGAACCGATTGAGAGATTGGATCGAGGGGTGAAATGGAGGAAATCCGTCCCGAGCGAACGGCTCGATTCTTGTCATCCAAGAGTTTAACAACTTGCCCCTGTTTGAGTTTAGAAGACCGCTCTGAAGAAACTTGAAACTGAACCTCTAACTGTTCGTTTTGGGTCAGTGTCAGTAAGGGAGTTGTGGCGCTAGCCATCGCTCCTGGCTTTGCCGCAATATTGCCCACAACCCCTGAGAAGGGTGCCGCGATCGTATAGTTGCTCAGTTGTGCGTTGCCTTCAGATAGATTGGCCTTGGCCTGCTCCACGGCCTTTTGATTGCGGACGATCTGCGCCTTGCCCTTAGCGATCGCAGCTTGCTGGGCCTGCGCATCCGCTTTGGCTCGATTGAGTTCTGTCTGTGCCATTTGAATGGCAGTGCGTTTTGCTCTAAGCTTTGCTTGCTAGTAGCGCCTGCTTTAAACAATTCCTGGAACTGTTTGTAGTCCTCTTGCTGGGCCTGCACGTTGTCCTGAGCCGATGCCTGTCCTTCCTGAAGCGATCGAAGCGTTGCTTCAGCATTAACAATTTCAGCCTTAGCAGACTCCACCTCAGCCGCTGCGGCACTCACCCCAGCCTTGCGACGGGCCATCAAAGTCCGCTGCTCGTTCGCATCAATCTGAAGGAGTTTTCCTCCCTTCTGAACGCGATCGCCAGCCTTTACATAAATTGCAAGAACGCGGCCTGAAACGTTTGGTGGCACCGCTATGGACTGACGGGAATCCAGGGCTACTGCATAGTCAGAACTATCCTCAATGGTGGCCGCTTTTACAGGACTCAATGGCACCCAAATCGGTGCGGGTGGTTTCATCTGACTCAACCTCAAAGCTGGCAAAAGGAAGCGATCGAAGAGAACCCATGTCGCTCCGCCTAAAGCTAACAATCCCAACCCTAACGGTACCATCCAGCGTCGGGGAGGGCTTTTGATTAGAAAAGAAGGGGATGGGGGGTTAGAGACCTGCGGATGTATAACAGAATCTTCAGAATCCGGCTGTGGATCGAGATTGTGACCCGTATTCTGGTCGTTCATAGTCCTACTCAACTCAACCAAGTTTTAAAGCACTCATGTTTCTACCCTAAGCGTCTGCCAACCCCAAAATCAATGTTTGGTGCTTAGATCGGTTTAATTGGGACTGGGGTCACCTACGGACAGAGCGCGCCATCAGCAGACGGCAGAGCTTGATTGTATTTCAGATAATCCCGCACCCAAGTGCACCCATCGGCAAGGATTTGTTTGGGATTGAGAACCCGTTCTAAATCCCAGAGCAATGCGGTTTTATCCTCGCTTGCCGAGATTAATTTACGACCGTCTGGGCTAAAATCAACATCCCAAACCCGACCCTGATGCCCCCTCAAAGTTGAAACCAGCGTACCATCCAGCCGCCAAAGCTTGATAGTACTGTCAAAGCTGACCGAAGCCAACAGTTGCCCATCCCTGTTAAAGGCGACAGCAAAAACGGCATTCTGATGCCCAGTTAAGGTTGTCAGTAAAGTTCCGTCCGTGCGCCAGCGTTTGATCGTCTTATCATTACTGGCCGTCGCAATGGTTTTACCATTGGGACTAAATTTAACCTTGTTAACGCTTCCATTATGACCTGAGAATAAAACAAGGGGCTGTCCCTCTATTGCCCAAAGCTGGACGGTGCGGTCTTCATTAGCGGTAATGAGTTGACGACCGTCTGGGCTAAAGTGAATGGAGTAAATGCGTCCGTGCTTGCCTGAAAATGTGCGAAGTAATTTACCGTCGCTCGCTCGCCAAATCTTGATGTTGCCGTCGTGGCTGCTAGAAGCGAGCAATGTCCCATTAGGGCTAAATGCGATCCCCCAAATTTCGGCTTGATGCCCTCTGAGCGTCCGAAGAAACTTGCCATTGCGATCCCAAATGCGAATGGTTCGATCGATGCTAGAAGAAGCGAGTTTTCGTCCGTCTGGACTAAACGTAACCGTATAGACTTCGCCATTATGCCCATATAGCGTTTTAATATGTTTTCCACTGGCATCCCACAGCCTGACGGTTCGATCGTCACTCGCTGTAGCAATCATTTTGCCATCAGGATTGACTGCAACGCCTAGGACAGGTGCAGTATGACCCAGTAAAGGAGTGAGAACGGTTTTGCCAATTTGCCAAAGGCGGATCGTTTTGTCCCAACTGCCGGAGGCTAAGGTCGCTCCATCAGGGCTGAGGGCAAGGGTCCAAACGCGATCACTATGTCCGTGTAAGGCTCTGAGCAGTTTCCCC
>JAAURS010000174.1 GCA_012032135.1 Acaryochloridaceae cyanobacterium RU_4_10
TGACGCGCAGAATTTGCTGTTCACGCAATTGGTTAGTCATCATCAACGGCCTGAAATACACTATTGTCATTCCTGACAGCCTATTTCAGCGATGCCTAAACTGTGGCGAAAAATTCATGACACTAACGAATAACCCTTTAAGCAAAAAGCGGCATGGAGAACTAAACTCCATGCCGCTTTGAAGACCTATACGTACTTAGACCGCAGCTTTAGCTGTTTGTTTAACAGATGCGGTTAGATGTCTGTAAGTAGAACGCATTTTCAAACCTGCCAACACTTGGAACAAGCCCGAACCGTTATTGGATCCGGGATAGTCGCGATGCTTGAGAAGCAATTCCGTCATTTCGCCTTGATAGTCTGAAGAGGTGTTGCTCAGATGACTTTCAACGTAAATCATTTCGTCGAGTCGTTCAAACTGACCGTCCACTTCTAGCACTGAGACGCTATTGCCGTAATACTCATCGGGACCGTAAAACATGCGGATGCCGGGATAAGAACAGGTCAATTTACGACCGCAGGGCACCCAGGTGATGGTTGACCCTTCATCAAAGAGATAAACGGGCTCAAAATCAGGCACGCCTTCTTTTTGAATGAGACGCACCCGAATCAGGCCACCTGGTTTTTCTTCTTCTTTGACCAACTGGGTGGGCAGAATTTGAATGACTACATCGGCATGTTTCTTTTGGGGGTCGATGTAGGCTTCAAAGTCAGGCTTGCGGGAATTGATGGCATTGAGGACATCCTCATAGGTGTGACCCCGCTCGGACATATCGCGCTGAATTTTCCAGTTGATTTTGACTTCATCGCTGATGTCAAGGTAGACGCTAAAGTCCAGGAGCGATCGCACTCGTTCGTCATAGAGCGGATGAAGTCCCTCAATCACAACCACTCGGTTGGGCTCGACCTTTTCCGGTGGGTCAATTAAACCCGTTTCATGGTTGTAGATGGGCTTATTGATGACTTGACCACTCTTGAGCGCCTTAATTTGCTCGTACATCAAGTCAAAATTATTGGCGCGGGGGTCTAGGGCCGTGATACCCGTTTCTTTGCGCTGATAGCGATCCAGACAGTGGTAATCATCCAGACAGATCACTGTCATGAAGTCTTCTCCAAACAGGTCTGCCAATCGGCGTAGGAAAGTGGACTTACCGCATCCAGAGTCTCCGGCAACGCCGATCAGTACCACGCGGTCTGGCTTACTGCTCATAACTAGGGCTTCCTCTAAAATCTATCTCTCAACAGCAAGTACTTTTTAAGTGCGCAACTGAAAATGAAAACAGCTTAACCACTTGTAAGTTTTAGCACTCCTTATTGATATTACAAGGCGTGTGCCCACTTGAATAGCCATCTCAGAAATCATTGTGCAGGTTTGCGCCCTAACCGATCCCCTTTGCGATCCCCCAATGTTTTGCTTGGGTCCAGACAAGGGGTGTTGAAATTTAGATTTCCGGTTTGGGGCGGCGCAGGTTTTGGAGGGTCAATTGGATGGCCAAGCCGACTAAGCCCAGTGCAACCAATGCAAAGATACCCGTGGCCATGGTCACCAACCCAATCACGAGGGTCCGCACGGCAACGGAGAGGTTAACGGCAATTTGATTGTGACTGGTGGTGGGGTGCAAGGCAAAGGAGTGGATGACCCCCATTGTGAGTTGATAAAGCAATAAAGCCATTGTGGCGGAAAGAAATGCCCCAGTGAGCGATCGCAAGGGAGTCCGCGTCTGACCTTCATGGGGCGTGGGGGGTGGCGGGGAGGGTGTCATAAACATTGGAGTGTCATAAACAATTGGACCTGATGGGGGATGAAAAGGGTATTTGGCCTATCCATCCTTAGAATACAGCGAGAATCCCACCGCTAAAACCGGATTGATTTAGGAGCCGCTGATCTCAATCAGGGACGGTTCGCTTAGAATGTGAGAAGAATATGTAAAATTTTGTAATCTTTCTTTTTGATATCCGCAACAATCGCAAACTCCATGACTTCAGTAACTTCCCTTTTTGCCCCAGTTGAAGCCGATCTTGCCCAACTGGTGGACAACTTGAAACAGCTTGTTGGGGCTCGTCATCCCATGCTTTACGCGGCGGCTGAACATCTGTTTCAGGCGGGGGGAAAGCGAATGCGTCCTGCGATCGTGTTGTTATTGTCTAGAGCCGTAGCGGGTGGACAAGACATTACGGCTCGGCATCGGCGCTTGGCTGAAATCACTGAAATGATTCATACCGCCAGTCTGTTCCACGATGATGTAGTGGATGAAGCAGACCTGCGGCGGGGCTCTCAAACGGTTAACTCCCGCTTTGGCAATCGGATTGCCATTCAGGCGGGAGATTTTATGTTTGCCCAAGCCTCCTGGTACCTGGCCAACTTAGACAACCTGGACGTGGTCAAGCTGTTGTCTGAGGTCATTAAAGACTTTGCTGAAGGAGAAATTCAGCAGGGGTTTAGCAGCTTTGATACAGAGGTATCACTCCAGTCATACCTAGATAAGTCTTATTACAAAACGGCTTCGTTAATTGCCAATAGCTCAAAGGCCGTGGGGGTTTTAAGCGACGTGCCCCACGATTTGCGGGAAGACCTTTATCAATTTGGCCGTAGTGTGGGGTTGGCGTTTCAAATTGTGGACGATATTTTAGATTTCACGGGTACGACGGATTCTTTGGGCAAACCCGCAGGTTCAGATCTAAAAAAGTGGCAATCTCACGGCTCCAGTACTCTTTGCAATGGAAGAAACACCCTACCTTCACGTTTTGGTGGAACGGGAGTTGACGGAACCTGGCGATCTGGAAGAGGCAATCACGCTGGTCAACAACAGTCAGGGGATCGCGCGATCGCGTGCTTTGGCCGAAGAGTTTTCCGATATGGCATTAAAGCGTCTGGAGAAACTGCCGTCTTCACCCTCCAAGCAAGCCCTGATTGACCTGACGGATTACATCTTAAAACGGATTTACTAAGACTCCCATGACCAAAGAATCAGTTGAAGCGTCAGCCCCAACTTCTGCGCGCAAGCGCCTGTGGGAATCCCAAAAAGAAAATATCATCACCGTTCTGATTGCTTTGGTTTTGGCGATCGTCATTCGCGGATTCATTGCAGAATCGCGGTATATTCCGTCTCCATCCATGGTGCCAACGCTTTATCCTGGCGATCGCATCGTCGTCGAAAAGATTTCCTATCGGTTTCGGGCTCCACAACGGGGAGATGTCGTGGTTTTTAAACCCCCAGCTCGGCTGCAAGCGGCGGGATATCCGGTGGATCAGGCGTTTATTAAACGGGTCATTGCTACGGCGGGGCAGGTCGTTCGGGTCCATCAGGGAAAAGTGTTTGTGGACCAACAGCCCCTTACAGAACCCTATATTGCCGAAGCCCCCAACTATGAAATGTCTGCGGTGCAAGTGCCAGAAGGGATGTTGTTTGTGATGGGGGATAACCGCAACAACAGTAACGATTCCCATGTTTGGGGATTTCTGCCCCAAGAAAATGCGATCGGACGGGCAAATGTTCGTTTCTGGCCCCCCGGTCAGTTCAGTTTTATTGGAGATCCCGCATTGATGCCCAGTCGCATTGCGTCCAAACCCTAGCCACAGTTCCTACTTTGATTTAAGGGTTAACTCCATCTTGGTGTCAGTTTCCATCATCATGGGTGCTTTGGCAGATACATTGGCAACCTCCATAGCGGAGTTGGATTGAACCACCATTGATGAATAAAGGGGAATGAGGCGATCTAACTTAAGGTCCGTTTGTCCCTGCCCCGAACCCGATAGAGATTTCAGGGTGAAGGATGCATTTTTGGGTAGTCCAGTCGCTTCTATGGGTTGTTGGGGGGGTGCCTGTTGGGCGATCGCAACTCTCAAAGTAGCTCGGTCCTCTTGAAGTTTAATTAATTCGTAGGTTGCGCTTTGGGTCAGGCGGATTCCTCCAATAGTGGGGTTGGTAGTCACGCGCCATTTTGCCCCCAGCCCGATCGCAGGCTCTGGCAGCGGAGCAGACAATTGTTCGACGGAGCGGGAAATTTGTTTGAGGGTTAGTTTTGCTTTGCTGTCAAAGCGCTGGGGGAGATCGAATTTACCCAACTGGGTCTGTCCTCGGTTATCCACCACTACTGTTCCGCTGATTCCCTTCAAGTTCTGAAGTTGAGTCCGAAGTTCCTTGAGGGCTGCGGGGGGCACGCTGGAATCTCCGACTAAATCCGCTTGTGTGTAGCGAAATTTATAGTGGATGTTGCCATTGGGGTCAATTTTATTGACGGTGGTTTCAAAAGCCATGACAGTGGC
The DNA here is from genome assembly GCA_012032135.1 of Acaryochloridaceae cyanobacterium RU_4_10. Taxonomy (GTDB): domain Bacteria; phylum Cyanobacteriota; class Cyanobacteriia; order Thermosynechococcales; family Thermosynechococcaceae; genus JAAURS01. The sequence goes on from JAAURS010000174.1 coordinate 4,265, forward strand.
AGGCACTTTATTTCTGGGCGCGGCCTTCCCGCCAATGGATAAACCCATATCCATTTTCATAATCATGGAGCCCGTTTGTTTGCTGTTGAGGGCGGGTTTGAATCGTAGAAGTTGGCGGGGTTCTGCTCCGATGGAAAGCAATTCCACAATCGGACGTTGCTGGGTTGGCTTTGCTGCTGGACTGGAGGGTTTTGGGCGGATCAACAATCGGACGTTGCTGGGTTGGCTTTGCTGTTGGACTGGAGTTTTTTTTGGGCGCAGGCGTTTGTTGCGCTTGGGTTATGAATCCCCAGCCTGCCGCGAGCAAAAAGACAGACCCTACCCATAAAACTTTTTTCATACCGTCACGCTCACTGCTTGGGGCTTAGCAATTCATAGTTTGAGGGTATTGTACTCGCTTGAGGATGATTAGTCCGGTCAGGATGTATGGCACAATGGGAAACACTGGCTAATGGTGAGGTTCAGGTAATTCTGTGAGCGCAACTGTAAAGACTCCTCAGCGAGCGGTTTATCCTTTCACGGCGATCGTGGGTCAAGAAGAAATGAAGTTGGCCTTGATCCTCAATGTCATCGATCCGCGCATTGGAGGGGTCATGATTATGGGCGATCGCGGGACGGGTAAGTCCACGACGATTCGTGCGTTGGCCGATTTACTGCCAGATATTGAAGTGGTTGCAGATGACCCCTTCAACAGCCATCCCAGCGACCCTGAAATGATGAGCGATGAGGTCAAGGATCTCGTCAATTCTGGTACCACTCCAGCCTTAGCCCATAAAAAAGTCCCGATGGTAGATTTACCCTTGGGTGCTACAGAAGACCGCGTCTGCGGCACGATCGATATTGAGAAAGCCCTTTCTGAAGGGGTTAAAGCGTTTGAGCCCGGTCTGCTGGCTAAAGCCAATCGGGGCATTTTGTATGTGGATGAGGTCAACCTGTTGGATGACCATTTGGTGGATGTCTTGCTGGATTCTGCCGCTTCTGGCTGGAATACAGTCGAACGGGAGGGAATTTCGATTCGTCACCCCGCTCGATTTGTGTTGGTGGGTTCTGGCAACCCTGAGGAAGGGGAGTTGCGACCCCAGTTGTTGGATCGGTTTGGGATGCACGCTGAAATTAGGACGGTGAGAGACCCCCATTTACGGGTGCAAATTGTAGAAGAGCGCACGGGGTTTGACCAAAACCCTCAAGTTTTCTTGGCCGACCATCAGGCTCAGCAGGTGGCTTTGCAAGAAAAACTTGTGGCCGCTCAGGAGCTGTTAGGGAGCGTCAACATCGATCGCGAGTTACGGATCAATATTTCTCAGGTTTGTTCTGAGCTGGATGTGGATGGGTTGCGAGGCGATATTGTGACCAATCGTGCAGCAAAGGCGTTGGCGGCGTTTGAAGGCCGCAAGGAAGTCACGGTTGATGACATCAAGCGCGTGATTACGCTTTGTCTGCGGCATCGGTTGCGGAAGGATCCACTGGAGTCGATCGATTCTGGTTATAAGGTCCAAAAGGTTTTCAGTCAGGTGTTTGGTCTCATTGAGGAGGACGAAAGTTCTGCGAATAGTGCTTCACCTTCAATGGCTGGCGCGTCTCGTTCGTAAGATTCTGCGAACCGCCATTCTCACTCACCACCTGTACCCGATCGCGTTTGGATTGTCGGTCATACTCCTTAGGGTTGACTAAGATAAAACTATGGTTGCTGAGACAGTGATATGCATTCCCCTTTTCCTGGCATGGATCCTTACCTGGAAAATTCGGAATTTTGGTCGGCGGTGTACAGCCGTTTAATTGTGGCGATCGCGGATGATTTGGTAGACCATCTCAGCGAGAAATATCGAGTTGAGATTGAGAAGCGAACCTATTTTAGTTTTGATGAAGATAGCGTGCTGGTTGGGATTCCAGATGTTGCTGTGGTGACAAAACGGAACGCGGAGCCTGTTGGGTCAGGGACTGCTTTGGCCACTACTATCGTTCAGCCGGAAACGGTGAGGGTACCCTTGGCGGAGGAGGTAAATGAACGTTATCTGGAGGTGCGAGAGGTCGCAACGGGATGGGTGGTGACGGTTTTAGAGTTGCTGTCACCCAAAATAAGCGAACTGGAGAGGGGCGGGTGGCTTACGAGCGCAAGCGAAATCAGGTTTTTGCGAGTGGGACTCATTTGGTTGAGGTTGATTTATTGCGGGGCGGAAAGCCATTTCCAATCTCCACTCAGAATTTAGGAGAGTATCGGATTTTGATTTGTCGGGGCGATCAAAGACCAACGGGGGAGTTGTATGCGTTTGGTCTGCGTCAGCGGATTCCAGCGGTTCCCATTCCTTTGTTGGCAGGAGAGGAATCACCGATTTTAGATCTGCAACGGTTGCTGAACCATGTGTATGAGCGGGGACGTTACAATTTGGCGATCGATTATCATCAGCCGCCCCAGCCGTCGCTATCTCAGGATGATTTGGAATGGATGGAAGCACTGGTCAAGCAATAACTCCGAGCAATCATAAGCGATCGCCACCATTGCCCAGTATCTATGCCCCATCAAACTTGGATTTTTTGCCGTACCCATTGGCGAAGGTTAACTTCTGCGGTGACTTCATCCCGTAAGGCTGTTTCTAGAAACTGGTAGAGGTCTGTTTTTTCTAAAAAGGGAAATGTAGGAGAGCGATCGCACTCAACATACGCCCCATCATCAACGAGTTGCAAAATCTGCCATGCACGTCCGTTAAACCGCCAGAATTCAGGGACTCCCAGGCTGGCATAGAGCGCATTTTTATTGAGATCTGTATGGGTGATATCCACCTCAACAATCAAGTCGGGGGCAGGATCAACATTTAGATTGACTTCGCGATCGGCAACTAGGGCGTAATTCTGGATGTAATACCCATTATCGGGTTCGGCACTTTTGAGTAGATCTTCTCGATCTAGGGTGGTTGAACCCATTGTCTTAAGTTTTAGCCCCATTTCAACCACAAGGACTCTGATGAAAAGCTCAATCAGTCTGGCCGATCGTTCGTGTCCTTCGAGGGACATGGTGATTTCTAGTATTCCATTGTCGTAGGTAAAGCGGGCGCGGGTACGCTCTGATAGTAAGTGTTGAATTTGCTTGAAGGCTTGCCAGTCAAGATCGTGAAAGGTCAGACGCTTTTCTCCAACGAGTTTTGGGGGTGGCTCTAATAACATCAATGTCACCACAATAATTTGGGAGGCTGAAAAGACTTTTATTGTTTATGCTTAAGGATAACGCGAGCATTGATGCGCTTGGCAGCCTATTCGCGCTCTTAAACCGTCTCAAGTTTGTCCAAGATAAATCTATGATTGTTGGGGGTGACGATATACCCTCTCATTGATCTTGCGATCAAACCCAATGGATCCTGGGAGTTTTTACCATGAAGCCAGCCTTTCAAGATATGAGCATCGATCAACTCCGCACTTACGTTCTGGAACATCGCGAGGATACGAGAGCATTTAAAAATTTGGTTGATCGATTAAAAACGGATGGTTCAGGAGTAGTCTATCCTTGCCCCAATACGCCTGAAATCATTGAGGTTGCAAGAACAGCGATTCAGGAAAGATTGGCTCAAAAGAAGGCCAAATAACTTGTATCTTCATCTCAACTTTTCATGATTTCAGATCTAAAGACTTTTCAAGATCCTATTTTTGTTCAGATATCTAGCCTAGGAAATAAGCGATATACTCGCAAGCCAATCTACCAATTCTTGATAAGCCCCAAATAAACGCTTTTTAAGTGAGTCACGCTGTTGCCAATTGATTGGAGTAGTAAAGTCCAAGGAGCCATGTAGACGTGTATGAGCCTCAGTGCCTTTCGCCCGTAGATCATTACAATCAAGGAGTACGCTAATAAATGTTCCTAATTTGAGATCGTTATCACTCTGGATTTTTTAAGAATCATATCCAGTTTATTTCTTAGTGCTACAGTTTTAGCCTCTTCTTTACTCGCTTTGAGTTGTAGCTTATCAACAAAAATTGGATAGAGTAACTCTTCATGAAATAAGTTTAATTGAGAAACATATCTAGATGGGTTAGATAGGTACGATTGTTCTGCTTGCCACAAAAAACCAGAAGCCCTAGCATGTTCTTTAGCGCCCAGCAATTTGTGAAAATCAATTGGTGCTGTAATCGTGACCTTATAATTTCTTGTAAAGATATGTTTTATGTAACATTCTTCAAGATGAGGCAGAGAATCATCATAACCTCTTGCAACAGCTATACAATATTGAGAAAGAATTTTTCTGTTTCCAAGATTAAGAGATTCAAGACTTGCATTGCGTTCAACATACAAAAGGTAAAGCAAAGTATCTAATAAAATCGGTTCATTTGAATCTATAGCAAGTTTCACTATGCCTAAAGCTTCATGCTTATTCTTTGTCCTCAAGGCTTGAATCAACGCGGCTCTACGCACAGAAGGACTATATAGCGGCGATTCGATACTGTTGAGTAAAACACTCATATTATCTGTGTTTTCTCCCAATGCAGTTGCAGCAGCAGCAAGCAATGCCCAATCTCGATTATTTTCTGTTAGCCATCTTCTGAATAGTCCATGTAAAGGGCGAAGAGATATTCCCTGATTTATAAGTGTTTCAATTGCAAGTGTTGGGATATCATCATACACTTTATGTGTTTCAACAATCTGCATTAAGTCTTGAATAGATTTTTGGTCAAGATTGTTTTTTCTCAGATGTGAATGTATGCATTGACTGAGCCAGGGTCGATCAACTAAATATGGTAGTACTGCTTCAGCTATTGAAAGATCTGCTTCTAGTCGATAGAGGCAAAATCTTAAATGTCTCTCAACAAAATTTTCTTCTTTAGATAAACTAAGATCTTTGTGTGTTTGCCAAAATAACCTCTTCAATTCTTCCTATAATTCATTTTTGGAAATTTGTGATTTTCGTTCTTCCTGTGAAGATATGTACCCTAGTTTTGCAATATCATGCAAAGATGGTTCGGCTAAAGTGTCAGCTACATCTCCTTCTTCTGTAAAATTATCTAATTCTTCTAATGCTTGATCAATTTCTGAAAGTTGAGATGCTAGTCGATCAGCTTCATCTTGAAAATTACTTATCTTTCGGATAAGAGTTTTATTTGTCTGGATGAGCAACCCGGATGTTTTTAGATTTCTATCAATGCAAATCAGACCTTTTTGAACAGCTTCTCGCGTATTTGAAAGTAGTCTAATATCATCGACATATCTCAAATAATGAAATTCTTGCATGGAAAGCTCTTTGTCAAACTTGAGCAAAAAGATATTTGCAAACAAATCAGATGCCAAACAACCTTGTGGAAGACCACGACTAATTGCTTCACCTCTTTTGGCAGAAGCCCAAATAGGTAAATAATTTTCAAAATGCTCTTTTGTTTCATCATCCGCCAATTCAAATCTGAAGTGCAACAGGTGCTGATGGATGAGAACAAAATACTTCGTAAGGCGTTCGATAGTCAAGGGATTTTCTCGGTCTGTGATTGATTAAGTCCACTGCATTTTTTAACGCTTC
>JAAURS010000175.1 GCA_012032135.1 Acaryochloridaceae cyanobacterium RU_4_10
TAGTAGGTACAATAAGTATCTATAAAGTTGACCGTTGGTTTGGGGTCTCTAGGTGCTGTCATAGTCCCCTCCTTGGTTTCAGCCTTTCTTTCTATTTTACTCCGACGAAAGTGACTAAAGAGGGTTAGGGCAGACACATAGGTCTGCCCCTACAAAAATTTGGGTTTTATTGAATTCACGAGCCTAAGAGCGCGTCTTGATGGCAGATTCAAACAAACTCCATTCTTTGTTATGGAATTTGGTACTCCGATTGTCACCCCGAAAGTCCTCATTCATGAGGAATTGAAGAATATCAAAGATGCTGTGTCGCAAACCTTATGAACATTATCAAAGTCACTCAAGATGTGGAAAACCAGGAAGACTTTAATGATTGGGTAGATCTGGCTCTGGAACTCCTGAAACGCTTTGCAGAAAACGCAATCATGGGGGACGGGTCTGGTTCGAGTCGCAATTAGGCCAGGGTTCAACATTCTATCCTGATCGACTTTAAAATTCCCCATTGCTGCATATTGTCAAGGATGGTGTCGAAGCTATTGACTTTCTCTACCAACGCGGTAAATATACTTATGTCCTATTGGGTAAAACCTGTCGAGCTAAATCGACTGATTGCTGTTGTGAAGTCCATTGCAACTGTTGCTTGATTCCAAATTCCTTCAACGATCGCTCCCCCTATGGCCGCCCCCATCCCGCTCCTGCTCCTAGAAGATAACGAGACTGATGCTTACCAGTTGATCGAGATGCTGGAGGATGCAGACGATCGGCATTGGCAAATTACGCATTCTAAACGACTCGGCGATGCTTTAAAGTGCCTGACCCAAACCCAGTTCGAGGTCGCACTATTGGATCTTTCCCTTCCCGATTCTGAGGGATTAGACACTCTCGTTAGCGTTCGCTCAGCCGCACCAGCCTTGCCGATTGTGGTTCTCGCCGGATTGGACAGCGAACAGATTGCACTGCAAGCGATGGCCCAAGGTGCTCAGGATTACCTGGTGAAGGGACGGATCGCGGCTGAAGTACTGACTCGGGTGCTTCATTCTGCGATCGAACGGGGCCGAATTCTCCGACAACTTCAGGCTGAAGTAGCAGAGCGTCAACGCTCCGAACAAACCCTGCGCCTCATCGTGGAGGGGACTGCTTCTGTGACAGGGGAAGCGTTTTTTCGGTCCTTAGTGCGATCGCTCTCTGAAGCACTCAACGTCCGCTATGCCCTTGTCAGCGGTTGCATCGACAGTCCTCCTACACGGGTCTGTACCTATGCCTTCTGGCAGGGCAATGACTTTGGCGCAAATGCAGAATATGACTTGTATGGAACCCCCTGCGAGCAGATTTTTAAGGGTCAAGGTTGTCAATATTTTCCCCAGGATCTACAGCGCTTATTCCCCCTAGAAAAAGAGCTGGTTGAAATGGAGGCAGAAAGTTATGCTGGGGTACCGCTGTTTAGCTCGTTAGGGACTCTCTTGGGTCACCTCGCCGTATTAGACGATAAGTACTTTGGTAATGCGCCTCGTCATACCGCCATTTTAGAAATTTTTGCAGCGCGAGCGGCGGCAGAAATAGAGCGTCAAAAAGCTGAAGAAGCCCTCAGAATTTCCCAAGAGAAGTTTGCAAAAGCCTTTCGCTCTTCTCCTAGTGCGATTACCATCAGTACCCTCAATGAGGGTCGCTACATTGAAGCAAATGAAAGCTGTCTGCAAATGTTGGGCTATGCTCCTGAAGAAATATTGGGATCGAGTGCGATCGACCTAGGTATCTGGGTGGATCCTGAAGCCCGCGAAGCACTAAAGCAGCGCATTCAAACAGAAGAAAGGATCGCTAATCTAGAAATTGAACTTCGCAAAAAGTCGGGTGAAGTATTCACAGGTCTGATGTCAGCAGAGGTGATCCAATTAGAAGACGAAGCCTGTGTGCTGGCTGTCACAACGGACATCACGCTTTTGAAAGAAGCCACAAAAGCACTGGAACGACTGGCAGAAATTGGCGAACTGGCCTCTACCATCGTTCACGAAATTCGCAATCCCCTCACCACTTTACTATTGGGCTTAAATGCCTTCAAACGACTCGAACTGCCCGAACCATATCAAACCTATCGCTCTCTGGCACTGGACGAGGGCGATCGCTTACAGCGTCTGCTCAATCAAATTCTGCTCTACGCAAAACCCCAGAATTTAACGCAATCGGAAGTAGAGTTGAATCGTTTTATCGCTGAAATGTTGACCGTTCTCCAAGGTATGCCAGCCGCAACTGGAAAATCGCTCAAGTTCACAGCATCTCCACTACCTGCTAAAGTCTTGGCAGATCCAGACAAGTTAAAACAGATTGTGATTAATTTAATCGCTAATGCTTTTGAAGCTGTTGGGGAGGGAGAAGAGATCGCTCTCTCCATCCAGCCCAACCCAGCCCATCAAGTTTGCTTTCAGGTTCAGAATGGTGGCGACCCCATTCCGGCAGACGTGTTACCGAAACTTACCCAACCCTTCGTGACCACCAAATCGAGTGGGACTGGATTGGGGTTGGCGATCGTGAAGCGGATTGTGGAAGCTCACGGCGGGGACTTAAGGATTGAATCTTCCGCGACGATGGGTACTACGGTTATCGTAAAGTTACCGCTTACTGCAAACTCTTAAGCACAGAGTGGCAGTGCTTGCGATCGCAGTCAAAAGCTGCGCTACCCTGTCGGATATCCAGCGCCTTTGTTTCTCATGTTACGCAAAATCCTACCAGATAGTTGGTATTTTTCGCCGATCGACCAGATTTACGGTATCTAACTCCCAACACGCAACCTACTTTGTCAATTTTTCGAAACAATGTATTCAACTATCAGTGTTGTATTGTTAGATCGGATGATGCTCGAGTTAGATTCTGTCACCATCGTGCGGACCCTCCACAAACTCAACCCTCAGGTTCAGATTAATGAATCCTAAACTGTTGTCAAAATTACGCTCCTTCTGTCGCGATGATGCAGCCTTTGAGCAACTTCAGCAAAGCCTGTTGGAAAATATTCAACCTTTAGAAAGTGAAATCGAACAAGCCAATTTCCAGATCGAGCAGCAGAAAGCCTTATTTCACGTCATAGCCCGCCTGCGCGAACCCTTAGACTTAGAAACCGTTTTTCAAGCCACCGCAACGGAAGTTCGCCAACTCCTATCCGCCGATCGCGTGGGCATGTTTCGCTTTTATCCAAATTCCGGCTACGACGATGGCGAATTTGTCTCTGAGGACGTGGATCCAGCCTTTTCATCCGCAATGGCACGAAAAATCCACGACCACTGCTTTGGCGAACAATTTTCCGCCCATTACCAGCAAGGGCAAATGCAGATTGTTGCAGATATTTACAATGCAGGGTTGAGTGACTGCCATATTGAAGTTCTATCTCAATTTGAAATTAAGGCAAATCTAGCCGTACCGCTCTTACAAGGTCAAAAGCTTTGGGGATTGCTGTGTATTCATCAATGCCAAACCCCCAGACAATGGCAGCCCACTGAAATTGAATTTGTCAGCCAAATTGCCAACCATTTGGGGGTAGCCCTCCAACATGCGGAACTCATGGCTGACCTACAGGCAGAAATCATCGAACGCAAGCAAGCCGAGCAAGCAGTTCTCACTCTAAACCAGGGGTTGCAAAAAGCCATTGTGGAATTGAAAGCGGTGAATCGGGAACTCGAGTCCTTTAGCTACTCCGTTTCTCACGATCTGCGCGCACCCTTACGCAGCATCGACGGGTTTAGTCAAGCGCTGCTAGAAGACTGTCTCGAACAACTGGATGTCACCGGACAAGACTACCTGCACCGCATTCGGAACGCAACGCAGCGGATGGGAAATTTGATCGACGATCTTCTCAACCTTTCCCAAGTCACCCGCAGCGAAATGCATTTGGAGCCCGTTAATTTGAGTTCGATCGCCAGCAACATCTCCACAGAATTGCATCGCAGCGAACCAGAACGACAGGTCGAATTTTCGATACAGCCAGGATTAGTTGACCAAGGGGATGCGCGTCTCCTGCAAATCTTGCTGACGAACTTACTGAACAATGCTTGGAAATTCAGTTCCAAAAATCCTCAAGCTCAAATTGAGTTTGGCCTTCTGCCTGTAGAGACCGAGATTCCCACCTACTTTGTCCGGGACAATGGAACGGGCTTCGATATGGCCTTTGCAAACAAGTTATTTGGGCCGTTCCAACGCTTGCACAGCGCCAAAGAGTTTCCAGGCAACGGGATTGGTTTGGCAACCGTTCAACGGATTGCCCATCGCCATGGGGGGAAAGTATGGGCAGAGGGTGCGTTGGAACAAGGCGCAACCTTTTACTTCACCTTAAAACCAGAGGGAGCCGGAACATGAGCGCAAATACCAAAAGTATCCTCCTCGTAGAAGACAATCCCGACGATGAAGCCTTGGCCATCCGAGCTTTCCAGCGCCATCACATTGGCAATGAGATTGTGGTAGCCCATGATGGTGTGGAAGCACTGGATTATCTGTTTGGGACGGGCACCTATGCCGGACGGGATATGAGTATCAAACCGACAGTGGTTTTGCTGGATCTGAAACTGCCCCGCTTGGATGGAATTGAAGTGTTGCGACGCATCCGAAGCGACGAGCGGACTAAATTGTTGCCTGTGGTAGTGCTGACCACCTCCAGTGAAGAACAAGATATGCTAGATAGCTATAGCCTGGGATGTAATAGCTACATCCGCAAGCCCGTTGATTTTCTTCAGTTCTCGGAAGCAATCCGGCAACTGGGGATGTATTGGCTCTTAATGAACGAACCACCTCCTGTTTAGGAGATTAGCCTCAATGAGTTCTCCTTTAAGCGTCCTAATTGTTGAAGATTTTGAAGACGATGCGCTTTTAGTCCTTCGCGAACTGCGTCGTGGTGGATACAAAGTTACCCACGATCGCGTAGAAACGCCGGCAACCCTGCGAGAGACGCTCGAACGTCACGCCTGGGATATCGTGATTTCGGATTACACGATGCCAACTTTTAATGCACTAGATGCCCTTAAAATCCTGCAAAGCAAACAGCTAGACATTCCATTTATCATCGTCTCCGGCACCATTGGCGAAGAAACTGCCGTTGCCGCCATGAAAGCTGGCGCACAAGACTATATTCTCAAAGGAAATCTCACTCGCTTAGTGCCCGCAGTAGAACGGGAGTTACGAGAAGCTGAAGGCCGACAAAAGCGACACAGTGCCGAACAAGCCTTAGAAATCAGCGAAGATCGGTTTATGACCCTTTGTGCGTCAGCACCCCTCGCCATCTTGCAGTTTGATACTCAGGGGAAAAATGTCTATGTCAACCCGCTCTGGCAGAAAATATCAGGATTTTCAGCAGAAGACAGCTTAGGCGATGCTTGGCTCCAAGCAATTCATCCTGAAGATCGCAAAGGCGTCATTGCATCATGGCAGCAAACTGTCGCTCAACCCCAAAATTGGGTGAGCGAACACAGACTCTGGACCCCTCAGGGGGAAACCCGTTGGGTTCGCACGTTGGTTAGCCCTATTTATTCGTCTCAAGGGCAGTTTTTAGGGCATGTGGGAACCGTCGAGAATATTACTGAAAAGAAACAACTGGAAACACAATTTCTGCGGGCTCAGCGGCTGGAAAGCTTGGGCACGATGGCCAGCGGTATTGCTCACGATCTCAACAACATCTTGACCCCTATGATCGGGATCGTACAATTGCTGCCCATGAAGGTTCCAGACTTGGACCAACAAACAAAACGGCTATTGCAAATTCTCAATGAAAGCTCCCATCGCGGTGCAGATTTGGTCAAGCAAATTCTTTCTTTTACCCGTGGTGTTGAAGGTAAACCGACCAATACTCAAGTCAGCCACTTGCTGCGGGAAGTCTACAAAATTATCCAACAGACTTTTCCTAAAAATATTGAACTCGCACCGAAATGGCCCCAGGATTTATGGCTCATTCCTGCTGATGCCACGTTGTTGCATCAGGTCTTTATGAACCTTTGCGTCAATGCCCGCGATGCTATGCCCAATGGCGGCATACTGTCCATCAAAGCAGAAAATATAGAGATTGATGAAAACTATGCCCAGATGCACTTAGATGCCCAAGTTGGGTCTTATGTCGTGGTATCGATCGCAGATACGGGCATAGGGATTTCACCCAAAAACCTCGATCGCATTTTTGAGCCATTTTTCACGACTAAAGAGATTGGCAAAGGGACGGGGTTAGGACTTTCTACAGTACTGGGTATTGTTAAGAGCCATCGCGGGTTTCTCCAAGTTTACAGCGAAGTAGGGAATGGCTCTCAATTCAAAGTTTACTTGCCCGCCATGGAAAACAGCACAGCCGAAGCAGCGATCGAGACTAAGCCCCCGTTGGGCCAAGGCGAACTCATCTTAGTGGTCGATGATGAAATTGCGGTGCAAGAAATTACCAAAGCAACCCTGGAATCTCATCATTACAAAGCAATGACCGCTAATAATGGTATTGAGGCGATCTCACTCTACGCAAAGCACAAGCAGGAAATCAGCGCTGTATTGTTGGATCTGATGATGCCGTCCTTGGATTCCGCCACCGTCGTACGCACCCTTTACAAACTCAATCCGCAGGTCCAAATTGCGGCCATGAGCGGATTGTCCACCCTTGAGTCTATGGAGGAAATGATGCGTTTAGGCGTTCGAGCCTTTTTACCCAAACCCTTCACCGCAACGGAGTTATTAAACCTCCTCCCTCAGCTCTGCGGCAGAAATTAGCGATCGATGAGGTAGAATCGCGAAGGTTTGATGTTTCACACCCCACATCCGATGGATGCAGCGAACGGCACGATTCAGTTTCAGAACGTCACCTATCGCCAAAGTAACCGCGATCTCATTTCGCGTCTAAATGTGATGGTCCAGCCGGGCGAAACTTTAGTGCTCTTGGGAAGAAGCGGTTGCGGCAAAACCACAACGCTCAAGCTAGCCAATGGCTCCTTATTACCCACCCAAGGTACGGTCAAGATTGCTGATAGGTCAACGACCCAATGGAACCTCATTCAGCTCCGACGACAGATTGGGTATGCAATTCAAGAGGTAGGTTTATTTCCGCACTTTACCGTGGCAAAGAACGTGGGAGTTGTCCCCTCACTCCTGAACTGGCCTCCCGGTCAAGTACAAGCCCGAGTCTACGAACTACTAGAGAAAGTAGGACTCGCCCCATCTCAATTTGCTCACCGCTACCCGCACCAACTTTCTGGAGGACAAAAACAGCGAGTAGGTGTAGCCAGAGCTTTAGCTGCCGATCCGCCCATTTTGTTAATGGATGAACCCTTTGGTGCCCTAGACCCCATCACTCGGTTGGAATTGCAGCAAGAATTTCTTCAACTTCAGCAACAACTCCGTAAAACCATCGTATTTGTCACCCACGACGTACAGGAAGCATTGCTGCTTGCGACTCGTATTGGCTTCATAGAAGCGGGAAGATTGATTGGATTGAGCTCTCCGCAAGCCTTTCTAAACTCCCCAGCACCGGAGGCCCAGGACTTTTTGCAAGGATTTAAAATGGCTGCCGATCTCCAGACCTCCCTACAACAGCAGGAGAATCAAAGTGATTGAGTTTTTAGAAAAATATGGGTTAGAGATCGTCCAACACACTGGGGAGCATCTTGTTTTAGTTGGCATTTCTACGGGACTTGCAATTCTAGCGGGAGTCCCCTTAGGCGTTCTCATTACTCGCAAATCCTATCTCAGTCCTTGGATTTTGGGGTTTGCCAATGTGGTTCAAACCATACCCAGTCTGGCATTATTTGGGTTACTGATTCCCCTGCCCCTAGTAGGTGGCATTGGCGGAAATACTGCGATCGCAGCGTTAATCCTTTACGCCTTACTCCCGATCGTGCGCAATACCTATGTGGGCATTATCAATGTCGATCCAGCCGTGCGCGAAGCCGGACGGGGGATGGGGATGACGGACTGGCAATTGTTGGTTCAGGTGGAACTACCGCTGGCTTCAAGTGTGATTTTAGGCGGCATCCGAGTGGCGACGGTTATTGCCGTAGGTGTGGCTACCATTGCTGCGGCGATCGGGGCGGGGGGATTGGGGAGTTTTATTTTTCGGGGTGTGGCGGTGGTCGATTATCAGCTAATCTTAGCGGGAGCAGTCCCCGCAGCATTGATGGCGATCGCGGCTGATGCAGCCCTTGCTTGGCTTGAACGTTCTTTACAGGTAGGATCGCGACGATGAATCAATGGATGAGAAGGTTATCTATTCTGCTCCTAGGGATGGTATTGGTCAGTTGTGGGGGAAAGAGTGAGAAACGAATTGCGATCGGCTCCAAGAATTTTACAGAACAGCTCATTCTGGCCGAACTCATGGCGCAGCATATTGAAGCCAAGACGGATCTGAAGGTGGAGCGTCGTTTCAATCTAGGTGGAACGTTTGTCTGCCATCAAGGATTGGTGGCGGGTCAGCTCGACCTTTACCCGGAATATACTGGAACGGCCTATAGCGCAATTCTCAAACTTCCGCCCTTAAAAGACGTGAAACAGGTTTATCAGCGCACCCAACAAACCTATCAACAAAAATTTGGGTTGGAATGGACGGAACCTTTAGGGTTCAACAACACCTTTGCGATGGTGATTCGGGGAGAAGATGCTCGCAAGTTTAAGCTCAAAACCCTATCGGATGCTGCCAAATACACGCCGCAATGGAAAGCAGGCTTCGGCTATGAGTTTGCGGAACGGGCGGATGGTTTCCCTGGTTTAGCAAAAACCTACGGTCTCAAGTTTGCAGGACCACCTAAAACGATGGATTTAGGGCTCATTTACAGGGCACTGAGTGCGAAACAAGTCGATCTGGTGGCGGGTAATTCTACGGATGGGGTTTTGTCTCGTTTGGATTTGGTCATTCTCAAGGATGACAAGAAATATTTCCCGCCCTATGAAGCTGCGCCTGTGGTGCGTCAACAGACGCTCAAAAAGTATCCAGAACTTCGGCCAGCGTTGCGGGATTTGGCGGGTAAGATTTCTGAACTTGAAATGCAGCAATTAAACGATCGGGTGGATAGCAAGAAGCAGGATGTCAAACAAGTCGTCAAATCTTTCCGACAGGCGAAGGGGTTAAGAAACATCCGTAATAATTGACGAGTAGGTCTTTATCAAGTTTATGGGTTGCATTGGCAATACAACAAGATTGATACAGAAATAATATGACAGAGGGTCACTTGCTTAATAATCTGGCATTTTGCAGACGGGTAATGAACCCTGGACGTTTACTGTATTGCTTCTGAAGGTCTAGAAGTTGGGCGCAAAAGGCATCCGCACTCCCCTGCATTACTGCGACATCTCGTAAATCTTTAAGATGGGCAACAGCTCGATCGTAGGAGCTAGGCTGCTTCAGTTCAATTAATTGAAAAACTTCTTTCCAAAGGGTCTCCACCTCAGGTACGATCGCCTCTAATCGTCTTCGTTCAGCCTTTTCGGCAGCTTGACGTTCCTTTTGCGATCTGGCTTGCTGCTTGGTACGGGCGATCGCCATCAATTCGGCCAAGGTTCGTCCAGAATCCTTCCCAACATGAGTTTGTGTTTGGCCATACTGCTCTCGTAAATGCCGTAATAATTCGGCCCCAACATGACTTTCGCCGTTAATGACTCTAAGCAGATAGCAATTGCGTTCCGCTTCCGATAGAGCCGCAATCCATTCTTCAACGGGTTCGCTGGTTGCTTGAGTGCTGACACTTTCTGCCGCTGCTGCTGTAATGAGGTCTTCATCGACCATGAAAAATTCTGCAAATTCCTTA